>JBJSZF010000180.1:0-18411 GCA_046090125.1 Verrucomicrobiota bacterium | reverse complement strand
TTTTCCTGCCGCCCCCCAACCGTCATGCCCTACGGGCGGCCAACACCAAAAAGGCCCGCGCGGACGACCTGCCCCGCGCGAGCCCGGCCTCATGCCATGGCCGTCACGCCCGACGACGCCATTTCGCGACAAACATGCCGCTTCCGCCCGTTTCTTGCGGCCAGAAGAGATGGGAACCTGCCGCCGGAGCATCGGCCTTGAACGGATTCGCAAATGGCAACGGCTCGAATTCCGGATGGGCCTTCAGGAAGGCGTCGCACACGCCCGACGTCTCGGCACGGGTCAGCGTGCACACGGAATAGACCAGTTGGCCGCCGGGCTTCACGGCTTCCGCCCCGCGCCCCAGCAACGCCAACTGCCGCGCCGTGAGTTCCTCGACGTCCTTGGGCTGCACGGTCCAACGCGCGTGGGGATTGCGGCCCCACGTGCCCAGCCCCGTGCAGGGTGCATCCACGAGCACGCCATCAAACCCGCCGTCGCCCGGGATGGGTTGCGCGTCTTCCCATGCCGCCCAGCGCACCCCGAGCAGCCGGGCGCGAGAGATGCGTTGCTGGAGCCGGTCCAGCCGCCACTCGGCCCGGTCGGTCGCGAGGACCGTCCCCTTGCCCGCCAGCAGGTCTCCCAAGTGAAGGGTTTTCCCGCCCTCGCCGGCGCACATGTCCCACCAGCGTTCCTCCGTTGCTGGAGGTGTCGGAACGCAGCAATGCCCCACCGCCTGGGATGCCACGTCTTGGATTTCAAACTCGCCCTTGTGGAACCCCGGCGTCTTGAACAGGTCCTTCAGGCCCCGGAACTCCACCGAGTCCGGCACCGGACCCGCCACGGCGTCGGGATCGCCCCCAAGCGCCGCCGCCACTTCAGCACCCTTCCCGGGGCGCGCACGAAGCCACAGGCGTGGCTCGCGTTGCAATGACCGGAGCCACTCGACGGGCACGTCCATGACCTCGCGGACCCACGCGGGCACGGCATGCGCGGCGAGGGCCTCGTCCTTCACGAACCCCGGCTTGCGTGCGTACGTGTCCGCAAAGCCCGTTGCTTGGTCGATGCGCCGCTCCAGCGGGATCTCGTTGTCCAGCCAGCCTTGCCACCGGAAATAGGCGAACACCGCTCGGCTGATCCAGCGCGTCTCCTCCGGCGTCAGGCCGCTTGCCATCTTCATCGTGGACCGCAACTCCCGGTCCGCAGCCCTCTGAGGACCCGACCGCGCCACGACTCGTGCCGCCCATTGAACCGGGGTCCGTTGCTGGCGTGGGCGGGGAGCCGGTGCCTGCCGTTCCGTTCCCTCGGGGCCGCCGCGTTCGCGACGTTCGCCTGCATCCCGGCCCCCGCGCTGCCAACGATCCGTTGGCGCACCACGGCGCTCCCATGGGCGTGGACCCGATGGGGGACGATGGCCGCCCAACCCGCTGCCGTGCTCGTCGCGAGGATCATAGGGACGCGGCGCCGGAGCCGACGACGGGTCCTCGGAGCCCGGACGCTGGCCCGGTCCGGCAAAGCCCTCGCGGGGTTGCCAGCCCGGGCGCGGGGGACGGTCGCGAAACGGGGGGCGGCCTCCGCCGCCATCGCGGCCACCACCTTCCCAGGGACGACGATACGAAGGCTGGTCGCCACGCCCGCGATCATCGAACGAACGCTGGAAGGGAGGACGGTCGCCACCGCGATCCTCAAAGGGACGGCGGAAGGGAGGACGGTCGCCACCTTGACCCTCGAACGGACGGCGGAAGGGAGGACGATTGCCGCCCCAAGGTCGGCCCTGCTGACCGCGGGAGTCGAACGACGGGCGCGGCCCCCATGCACCACGAGGACGGAATCCGCCCTCGGACGGGGCACCGGGAGGAGCCGCGTCGGTCGGGCCGCCGCGAAACGGCGGGCGTCCCTGCGGCCGGTCGTCAAAGGAACGTTGGAAGGGCGGTCGGCCACCGCCATACGGCCTTGGGCGACCTTGCCATGGCCGACCCTCGGGAGGGCGGTCGCCCGGGGGCCGGTCTCCTTGCGGACGAAACGGGGGACGGGCGGGCCGTCCATAGCCTGGGCCACCCCATGGCCGGCGATCGGGTGGCGGGCCTCCGGGGCGCGGCCCGTCGCCGGGTGCTCCACTGGAATCCCTGCCGGGCGCGCCCCGTTGCTGCCACGGCCGAGCTTGCCATGGCCGCCCTCCTCGCGGGTCGCCGCCGTAGGGCCGCCGCGGGCCGGGCCCGGAGCGGTGCACGTTCTGCCAGAACGGACGCTTGTCTCCGCCTTCGGGTGGTTGATTCATGGCTTGGAGGCCGCCGGGGCCTTGATGCGGTCTGCGTGGATGCGTGCGACGATTCCCATGTAGTTGTCTTTTTCTGAAAGGTCGGCGGCCTTGCGGATGTGCAGGTCGCGCTTGGACAGGTCCTGAGTGGCCTCAAAGTAGAGGCCGAGATAAAGGTGGGCGTAAAACTCCTGGTCGCGGCGAACGTCGGCGTCCAAGGACTTGGACGCTGCCTCCAGGACGGCGTCGGCACTGACCTTGCCCGCAAACAAGCCCTGGACCTCGCGCATCGGCACGCGCGGGTCGCGCTCGATGGGAATGAGGCCCTTGCGTGCCGCGTCGATCCCCTGCTCGCGGGCGGTGCAAAGGAAGTGCCAGGCGGCGTTCTCGACGTCCTGGGTGTTGAACGTCTGGTGGGTTTCGAACTGGAGCCGCCCGTCCTTGAAGCGCCCGGCATAGTACAAGGCGATCCCGCGCTGCCAGTTCTGTGGCACGAGCTTGGGCGCAAGCTCGTTCGCACGGTCAAAGTCCTTCACCGACTCCTCGATGCGCCCCAGCCGAAACCGCAACTGCGCCCGTGTCTGGTGCAACGACGCCGAGTCCGGCTCGATCTGGATCGCGGCCGAGAGATCCTCGTCCGCCAACGCGTGCTGGCCCGTCATGGAGCGCATCTGCGCGCGCAGGTTGAAGTGGCGCGCGTTCCGCGGCTCCTCCCGAATGGCCGCCGCCGCCGCCGCCATGGCGTCGTCCACCTTGCCGGCACGCCACAGGGCCACCACGCCGTCGATGCGGTTCGTGTCGGCCGCCAGCAGGCCCGCAGCCAGCAGGCTCGCCGCAAGAAATCGTAGGAACACGCGTCTCATGTCCCAAAGGCTACCGCCCCGACCGGCCATGCGTCCAAGGGTTCCCACCCCAACAATGCGCGCCCGGGTTCCGGGTCGAACACCCACTGCCTCACCGGCCGGCTCGTCCCAAAGATGACATGATGCCCCGCCGGGACGGGGCGGGTGACGGCCGCCAGCACCAACGAGCCCGCGTCGGCCGGACTCAGGTACGTGTCCTGCGCGATGGGCTCGGCCTCGATTTGCCGGACCTGTGCCACGTCTCGTGGGCACCACCCCAACCGGATCGAGATGACCTCGAGGCCATGGTCGCGCGCATGGGAGTAGCCCGCCGACTCCAGGAACACCTTCGTCGCCGCGTACCATCGCAACGGCGTGATTGGGTCCGTGACGCGCACCGGCCACGGTCCCTCGCGCGACTGCCGGATGTTCACCTGGATGCTGCTGGCCAACACCCATCGCCGGATTCCCGCCCGCGTCGCCGCCGAGAGGACGCGTTCCAGCCCGACGACATTGTTGGGGACCAATGATTCCTCGAAGGGCGCATCGTCTGGCGTCGCCGCCAAGTGCACCAGCGCACGTGCTCCAGCCATGGCCCGATCCAAGGCCGACGCGTCGCACAGGTCCGCGACGTGGGCGTCCGGCCGCCCCGGGAAGGGAGTGCGGTCCAACAAGCGGGTGGGAACGCCCGCGTGGGCCAGGGCTTGGACGACGGCCCTTCCAATGCGACCGGAGGAACCGGTCACGAGCACCGGCGCGGCGGGCGTTTCGAAGGGACGGCTCATGCGGCGCAACCCGGTGCGGTCAACGCATGGCCGTTGCAGGAGCCGTCGAGGCGCAATAGCCACGGAGCCACGCGGCGTGCCCAGTCTCCGGGTCCCTCGAACGAGGCCGCGTTGCCGGGCCAGCACAGGCGCAGCATATCCGTGTCGATGATGCCGGGGTTGAGGGCGACCACGGCCAGCCCCGGAGGCACCTCCTGCGCCATGGCCTGCGAGAGGCCTTCCACCGCCCACTTCGACGCACAGTAGGGAGCCACGCCGCCATCCGTCGTGCGGCCCCAGCCCGAGCTGAAGTTGACCCAAACACCGGAGCCGCGCCGCACCATGGCCGGGAGGAAGTGGCGGGCGACGTTGGCGATGCCGTCAACGTTGACCGCCATCAACTGCCGGAACTCGGCGGCTCCCACGGACCACAACGGCCCGGGACGGTTCATCAACGCGGCGTTGTTGAGCACCAGGTCGGGCACGTCGAACTCGGCCAACATCCGCCGCGCCCAGCAATGCACCTGCGCGTCGTCCGAGACATCCACGACCGACAGGCAATGGGGCGGTCCATGGGCCTCTTGGAGCGCATGGATGGCGTCGGACGACCGCGAGCAGCCGAGGACGCGATGGCCCAAGGCGTCGAACTCCGATAGCAACGCGCGGCCCAGCCCGCGGGCGACCCCGGTCAGAAGGATGGTCTTCACGGGGAGCGCCCGGGCCTGCGACTTCAAGCCTTGGCGACGAGCTGGCGGAGCACGAAGGGCAGGATGCCGCCGTGCTGGTAGTACTCGATCTCGATGGGCGTATCGATGCGGCAACGCACCGGCACGTCGAGCACGGAGCCATCCTTGCGCGTGACGCGAAGGACGAGGTCCTGCTGCGGCTTCAACGAGGCGTCGAGGCCCACGACGTCGTAGGCCTCGCTGCCATCGAGCCCGAGGGACAGGGCCGTTGTTCCCTCCTTGAACTGGAGCGGCAGCACGCCCATGCCCACGAGGTTGGAGCGATGGATGCGCTCGAAGCTCTGGGCAACAACCGCTCGAACCCCTAGGAGCGCCGTCCCCTTGGCGGCCCAGTCACGGCTCGAGCCCGTGCCGTACTCTTGCCCGGCGAGGATCACCAGCGGCGTGCCGCGCTTGCGGTATTCCACGGCCGCGTCGTAGATGGCCAGCTTGCTGCCCTCGGGTTGCAGCAGCGTGTTGCCACCCTCCTCGCCGCCGAGCATCAGGTTCTTGATGCGCACGTTGGCAAACGTTCCCCGCGTCATCACGCGGTCGTTGCCACGACGGCTGCCGTAGCTGTTGAAGTCCTCGAGGGCGACCTGGTTCTCCACCAGGTAACGGCCGGCCGGCGACGACTTCTTGATCGAGCCCGCCGGCGAGATGTGGTCGGTGGTCACCGAGTCCCCAAAGATGCCCAGCGCCCGCGCGCCACGGATCTCGCCGATGGAGCCCGGCTGGAGGGCAAAGTCCGCGAAGAACGGCGGCTCTTGGATGTAGGTGGAGGCGGCATCCCACCCGTACACGAGGCCCGGCGTGGCGGGGATCTCGTTCCACTTCGGGTTCTGCGCCGCGAAGTCGGTGTAGAGGCGGCGGAACACGTCGGGCGTGAGCGCCGACTGCATCGCGTCGCGCACCTCGGCGAGCGTCGGCCAGATGTCGGCCAGGTAAACCGGGACGCCGTCCTTGCCGACGCCGATGGGCTCGCAGGTCATGTCGATGTCCACGGTGCCCGCGAGCGCGAACGCCACGACGAGCGGGGGGGACATGAGGAAGTTGGCCTTGATGGACTGGTGGACGCGCGCCTCGAAGTTGCGGTTGCCGGAGAGGACGGAGGCAGCCACCAAGTCGTTCTTGACGACGGCATCCTCGAGCGGGCCCGACAGGGGGCCCGAGTTGCCGATGCACGTGGTACAGCCGTATCCCACGACCTGGAAGCCGAGTTGGTCCAGGAACGGTTGGAGGCCGGTCTTGGAGAGGTAATCCGACACGACGCGCGAGCCCGGAGCCAGCGACGACTTGACGGCCGGGTTGGGTTGGAGGCCCTTTTCGACGGCCTTCTTGGCCAAGAGGCCCGCCGCCAGCATGACGCTGGGGTTGGAAGTGTTGGTGCAGCTCGTGATGGCGGCGATGAGGACCGACCCATGGCCGAGATGCGCATGTCCGGCTCCCGCAGGCACGTCGGCTCCCTTCGTCAGGAACTCGCCCCGGGACTTGCCAAAGCCGTTCTCCGTCACGGGCCGGGCAAAGGCCTGGAAGAAATCCCGCTTCATGTTGCCCAGCTCGATGCGGTCTTGGGGACGCTTGGGTCCCGCGACGGAGGGTTGGACGGTCGCGAGGTCCAGCTTGAGGACCTGCGAGTAGTCCACCTCGCCCTCCTGCGGGATGCCCCACAGTTCCTGGGCCTTGTAGTAGTTCTCGTAGGCCACGCAGTGCTCCTCCGGACGGCCCGTGGCACGCAGGTAGTTGACCGTCTCGCCGTCAATCGGGAAGAAGCCCATCGTCGCGCCGTACTCGGGAGCCATGTTGGCAATGGTGGCGCGGTCCACGGCAGGCAACGCCGCCGCGCCGGGCCCGAAGTATTCCACGAACTTGCCCACCACCTTCGCCTTGCGGAGGAGCTGCGTCAGCGTCAAGGCGAGGTCCGTTGCGGTCACGCCCTCGCGCAACGCGCCCGTCAGGTGAACGCCCACCACGTCCGGCGTCAGGAAGTACACTGGCTGCCCTAGCATTCCGGCCTCCGCCTCGATGCCGCCCACGCCCCACCCAACGATGCCTAGGCCATTGATCATCGTGGTGTGCGAGTCCGTCCCCACCAGAGTGTCGGGGTAGTAAACGTCGCCTTGGCTCAGCACCCCCTTGGCGAGGTATTCCAAGTTGACCTGGTGGACAATGCCGATGCCGGGCGGGACGACCTTGAACGTGTCGAAGGCCTGCATGCCCCACTTCAGGAGCTGGTAGCGCTCGCGATTGCGATGAAACTCGAGGTCCAGGTTGCGCCCCAACGCGTCGGCGGTTCCCGCAAAGTCCACCTGCACGGAATGATCCACGACCAAGTCCACCGGCACCAACGGCTCGATGATCTTCGGGTTCTTGCCCAACCGTTGCACGGCCGAGCGCATCGCGGCCAAGTCCACCAGCAACGGGACACCCGTGAAATCCTGAAGCACGATGCGCGCATCCACGAAGGGAATCTCCGCCGTCCGCGCCTCGACAGGCTTCCATGCGGCCAGCTCGCGCACACTCGACTCCTGAACCTTCAGCCCGTCGCAGTTGCGCAACACCGACTCCAGCACCAGCCGGATGGAGACGGGAAGCCTACGGACCGGAAGGCCCAAGGCACGGCCCAAGGCAGGAATGGAATAAAGCCGACCTTTCTGGCCGTTTCCGAGGTCAAAGGACTGAAGCGTACCAAGATAATCGTGAGGGGTGCTCATGTGCTCGAAGCGCCGCGAGGTTTGCGGGAGGGAGGCCCCAGCCTTTCCAAGCTTTCCACGCCAGCGTCGATGCATCGTGAAGAGGCACCGGGGGACCGTCAAGCGAGCGGGTTTCGCTAGGGACCCCTCGGGCGGGCGTGTCACAAAGGAAAGGCGCCGACCGCTGCGGGTTTGCCGGGGTGGGACGGTCGGCAAGACCAACAACACAGCGATCGGCGCCAAATTCTGCCTGGGCCTTTCGGTGCCCATCCCTCGTTCGCCAAGGCCTTTTCCTTGTCTCGAACAGGAAGGGGACCGACCCGGGCGGCATCCCCCGGGAACTGCACCCTGACACGCAGCTGCAAACCGGGTGGGTCAGGCGGGACTTGGTTCATTTCCCCAATACCCGGCAGTGCTTAAGTCATGCCAAGTCATGTAGTGACGGAACCCAGGCTCCGCCAGTGGATGAAAACGAGGCGGCCAGCGCTCGTTTGGCCGTGGTCAGCCCGGCTTGAAGTTCTCCCCCCCTTCCCGTCGATCAGGAGTCAGGAGCGATGCCAGACGAGACAACTGGTTGATGGGTGACCAAGGGGTGGCCAGTAAACGCCCAACGCCTCGTCTCGAACCCGATGCCGCCCCGCTTGCTCCGCATCCCGGCGCTGCGATACAAGCCATGGATGCGCTGGCGCGTGACGGCATTTGTCGCCGTGATCTTCGGAGTCTTCACCGTGCTGGTCTGGGCGGGTTGGATGGCATGGGAAACGGCCGACCAAATCGCTTCCCAGCTTTCCCGGGACCGCATGCAGACGTTTCGAATGGGCGATACGTTTGGAGCCGACATCCATGAATTAAGGTCCCATTTTCGCAGATATGAGGCCTCGCGCGAAGGGCTTCACTGGGCGCAATTCATGGTGGACGCGCGACGCATCACGGAGCGAATCAACGACGAGAGCCGCCTCGCGTCCGGCCGCGAGGCCGAAGCGGTATCCTCGTTGCGGAGGAACCTCGACACCTACGTCCTGGCGTCATCCAAGGTCCATGCCCGACTCGAGGCTGGGGCATCGCGCGATGACTTGGCGAGGACGTTTGCCGAACTTGGCGACATGGCCTCGGACATGGCAGTTGACCTCCGGCAAATAGTGTCCCTCCGGCAGTCGGTGCTGGAGGACAACCTCGCGGCCGCCCGCTCCAGGTTCGCCCGGCTGGTGTCGATTGCCGCCGCATCGTTCTGGCTCGCCGTCGTGCTCATCATCGTTCTGGCGACCCTCGTCTGGAGCGGCCTTGTTCGCAGCCTGCAACGCAGATTGATGGCCAGCGAGGACGTGGCGCGGCGAAGCGAAAAGCTTGCATCGCTGGGCATCCTCGCGGCCGGCCTTGCCCATGAGGTCCGCAATCCGCTCACCGCCATCAAGGCTCGGCTCTTTATCCAGCAACGACGCCTTCCAGCCCACAGCCCTGCGTTGGAGGATGCGCGCATCATCAATCGCGAAATCAATCGCCTCGAAGGAATCGTCCGCACGGTGCTCGCGTTTGCTCGGCCGACGCCCCCGGAGCCCGTCGAGGTCGATCCGGCACGTGTTTTGGATCAGGTCCGCCAACTCGTCCTGGAAGACTGTGCCCGACAGGACATTCGGATTCATTTGGATTCCGCGCCACAACTGGCATTTCGCGCGGATGCCGCACAGGTCCACCAAGTAATCCTCAACCTCGTCCAAAATGCCGTCGAGGCAGTGGGCCGGGGCGGTAACATCCACCTCAGCACCCGCAATGCCATGCGAAGGTTTGGCGATCACTTGCAGCCCGGCGTCGTGATCCAAATCCAAGATGACGGGCCCGGCATCCCACCCGCGGTGCAGGAGCGGCTCTTCGACCCGTTCTTTACCACCAAGCCTGAAGGAACAGGCTTGGGCCTTGCCATTTCCGCACGGATCGTCGAGGGAAACGGCGGCTTGCTAGAGTTTGCTTCCGAGGCAGGACGTGGGACCTTGTTTGCCGTGGCGTTTCCATCAGTTCCATGAAGTCGCCTTCCCATGTCTTGATCATCGAGGATGACACTTCCCTGGGGGATGCCTTGTCGGCCATTCTCGCCGGCGAGGGCTTTCGCGTGTCCTGCTCGCGCCGGGGTGACGAGGGCTGCCGAAGGGCGATCGCCGAAGAGCCGGACCTCGTGGTCACCGACCTCCGGTTGCCAGGAATGGGCGGGCTCGACCTCGTCCGCCGCGTTCGAGACGCCCGGCCAACCCTTCCCATCATCCTCATGACGGCCCACGACTCCCCGGAGTCCGTCATCGAGTCCACCAAGGCCGGGGCTTTCGACTATCTGTGCAAACCGTTCGAGATCGAAGAGTTTCTCGCCACCGTTCGGAGGTCCTTGCAGCGCTGGCCTGAAGCCCAGCCCAGCATCAGCGACTTGGAACCGACTATCGGCCTCGTGGGTCGGAGCAAGGCCATGCAGGCGCTCTACAAGGAAATCGGCCGCCTCGCGCAACGCCCCGTCACCGTGCTGGTTCGCGGCGAGACCGGAACCGGCAAAGAGTTGGTCGCCCGCGCCCTGCACCACCACTCCAGCCGCTCCTCCAAGCCCTTCGTCGCCGTCAACTGCGCCGCGCTCTCGGAGGCGCTCCTCGAAAGCGAGCTGTTTGGGCATGAGCGGGGTGCATTCACAGGTGCCTTCGATAAGCGTATCGGCCGGTTTGAGCAGGCTGCCGACGGCACGTTGTTCCTCGACGAAATCGGTGAGCTCACGCCCTCCACGCAAGCCAAACTTCTCCGCGTTCTTCAGGAAGGAACCTTCGAGCGCGTCGGGGGAAGGCAGGTCATCCAGGGCAATGCAAGGGTGATTGCTGCAACCCATTTGGATATCGAGTCAGCGATAGCAGCCCGCTCGTTCCGCGAGGACCTGTATTATCGGCTGAACCAATCAACCATCTTCGTCCCTCCGCTTCGGGACCGGACCGACGACATCCCCGACATCGCCCGTTACTTCGTCCACATCCATGCGCCGCGAATGGGTTTGCCTGCCATCACCTTCAGTCAAGACGTGATCGGCGCTCTGCAATCCCATCCTTGGCCCGGGAACGTGCGCGAGCTGGAGAACGTGGTGCGCCAAATCCTGATCAAGGCCAACGGCCAGCGTCCGAGCCCATCCGACGCCGCCGGGTTCCTGAGGGCCACCTTGCTCGCCCCGGCCCCCGCAACGGATGGCCTTTCCAGGTTGATTGACGAAACCCTCACGGCAGCCGAGCAAGGGGACCTGAATGACGGCCACGCCCGCGTGGTGCGCGTGGTGGAGCGCGCCTTGTTGGAGGAGGCCATGCGCCGAACCGATGGCAACCAATCCCAAGTGGCTCGCTGGCTGGGAATCTCCCGTTTCACCCTTCGCGAGAGACTTCGGGCGTTGGGACTTCATCCGGGTGCTGATTGACACCCCCGCAGTTGAGCCGTTGCAATCGCCCCAGCAGCGCCCGAACGGAAGGATCGCCGACCGCCCGTCGCTCAAGGTCCCACGTGTCGGCAAGGACCCTCCCCCCGCCTCGTGCACGGCCGTGATGCACCGCCTGCTCAAGCCATTCCAGCGGCGCCTCGTCCCAATCCCCGGCCGCCCGAAGCCGCTCCATCGCGCCATTTCCACCCCGCGTCGGAATCACGACCACCGGGTCTGCACCCGTCTCCAAGGCAAAGTCCACGCTGCGCAGCAGCCATTCCAGGGCGCGCCCGCCTTCCACAAAGGGCGGTCGCGTCAAGACAAACATTCGAGCCCCAACCCCCATCCCTTTCAGCCGTGCTGCCGCCTTAACAAAGTCCGCCGGACTCGTTCGCTTGTTCAATCGCTCGTGCGCCAGCGGGTGTGCCGTCTCGAGCCCCATGGCCACCTCCAACCGGACGCCGTCAGCAAGCATCTCCAGCAGCGCCTCCACCCGGCTTCCTACCAGCGCCGGGTGGCTTTCCACCACCAGGCGGCCGATCCCATCACAACGACGTGCAATTGCCGCGTGGCACGAGGGCGGGATGGCTCCCTCGTCGAAGAATGAACCGGCGTTGTAGAGCTTGATCCAGCCCATCCGCCGCCCCCGTCGGGAGGCCAGGGCCACGTCCAATTGCGCCACAATGTGGTCGGGCCCCACACGCCCGGAGGTGGCACCCTGCCAAAGGTCGCACATCACGCACCGCCAAGGGCATTCCCGGTTCGCAAGGAACACCGTCAATCCAGGAAGAATGACGTCGCCACCCTGCCACTCCTCCTCCCAAAGATATCGGGGACGCCCAGACTCGACCATTCCCGCCTCTCGCCGGGCTGGCCGAGCCTCAAGAATCCATCGACTCCGTTCCGACGGACGAGCCGGATACGAAAGCGCCGGGTCTGGATGGGACCCGGCCTGTTGCGATGAGGACATGCTTGGTCCTCGATGACTAAAAACTTGCAGCGTAATTTTAAGGAGAAGCCCTCCTCGACATCAACGCCTCCGTCGGCAAACTCAGGTCAGGTCGATCTTTTCCCCGTCCTTCAGTGTGATGATCGCCTTTTTCCAGTCGCTGGTGCGTCCGGCCGCCGCCGTGTTCTGCCGCCGGGCCTTGCCTTGAACGTTGAGCGTGTTGACACGTTGGACCTTTACCTTGAAGAGCTCTTGGACAGCACGCTTGATCTGTGGAGCCGAGGCGCGCCGGTCAGCAACCACCGTGTACTGGTTGTGCTTGTCCGCCTGCAAGGTGCTCTTCTCGGTGATCCGGATGGTCTTAATGATATCAAAAGATGTCATGGAACAAGTCCTGATTAGAGTTTCTCTGCAAGCCGCTCGGACAACCGGGCAAACGCATCCCGGGTAAATACCAGCTTGTCGTAACGAAGGATCTCATAGGTGTTGACTGTCCCCGCTTGGGCCAAGCCAACCCCCACGACATTGCGCGCTGCCCTCTCAAACAGGTCATCCACCGCGTCCATGACGAACAACACCGTATGGCCAGCCAACCCAAGCTTGCCTTGGATGGAAACAAACTCCTTCGTCTTGGCTTGGGCTAGCTTTAGGTCGGAAACAACTTGCACGTCGCCAGCTGCCAACCGCTCGCTCATCGCCTTGCGCAGGGCTAGGCGAGCCACCTTCTTGTTCACCTTCTTCGAGAAGTCCCGAGGCTTCGGACCGTGGACAACGCCGCCGCCTCGCCACAATGGCGATTGAAACGAGCCCGCGCGCGCGCGGCCGGTGCCCTTCTGGCGCCACGGCTTCTTCCCCGTGCCTGCCACCTCGCCCATCGTCTTGGCCGACGCCGTCCCGGACCTTCGTCCCGCCATGAAGGCCACCACCGTATCGTGCACCGCCTGGGAGCCCCGGCCGTTCGATATCACCTCGAAGGATACCTCCAGCTCACCCGACGCATTACCCTGCAAATCTCTGATAGAAAGCTTCATCGTTGCATCTCCTTACTTCTTCTTGGCCGCAGCCTTCTTGTCTTCCTTCTTGCCCGCCGCAGCCTCCTTGGCCTTCTGCCGGGCATCGTGGATCAGCTTGTGTCGGCGCCCGTCCAAGGGAATCTTCTTGGATTCGCGGACAACGCAGTAGTCGCCCTCGCTGCCAGGGAAGCTGCCCCGGATCAGCAGCACGTTGTCCTCGGCACGCACTTGGACGACCTCCAAGTTCTGGGCGGTACGCCGGACGGCACCCATGTGGCCGGGCATCTTAAGTCCCCGCCGCACCGTGCCTGGAAAAAGGCGCTGTCCGATGGCACCGGAACGGCGATGCCATCCCTTTGCGCCGTGGGTCATGTCGCCGCCACGGAAGGCCCAACGACCCACAACACCTTCAAAGCCGCGCCCCTTCGTGACGCCGATGCAATCCACGAATTGGCCCACCGCAAACACGTCCGGGCCAAGGATGTCACCCGGGCTAACGGCCTTGCTGAAGTCACGGAACTCGCGGATGCGACGAACCGCGAATCCCTTGTGCTTCCGCACATGACCCAGAACCGCCTTGCTGACCCGCTGCTCCAGCTGGTCATCGAACCCAAGCTGCACCGCATTGTAGCCGTCGGACGCCGCAGTCTTCACCTGAAGCACGCGGTTAGGCCCAACCTGCACCACCGTCACGGGGGTCATCACGCCATTGGCGTCATACACCCGGGTGTGGCCGATCTTCTTTCCCAAAAGTCCAATTGGCATGGCTTCTCCTTAGATCTTGATGGTGATGTCCACGCCAGCGGGCAGGTTGAGCTTCTTCAGCTCGTCCACGGTCTTGGCGGTGGGATCAAGTATGTCAATCAACCTCTTGTGCGTGCGTTGCTCGAACGTCTCCTGCGATTTCTTGTCGGCGTGAGGGGAACGCCCAACGGTGACCCGCTCGACGGCGGTCGGTAGGGGGATGGGGCCTGCCACGCGCGCACCGGATCGCTTGACCGTCTCGACGATGTCGCTCGCCGAGGTGTCGATGACGCGGTGGTCGTAGGCCTTGAGACGAATGCGAATGCGTTGTCCTGCCATACAAAGAACAATTCTAAATTTTCGGTCAGTGAAACTAGCTGCGAGCGGCGGGCTTTTTCTTGGCCGCATCCAACACCGTGGTTAGCACGCTGTTGGGAACCTGCTCAAAGTTTTGTGGTTCCATGGAGTACGATGCTCGACCCTTGGACAGTGAGCGAATGGCCGTTGCGTATCCAAACATCTCGGCCAAGGGAACCTGGGCCGTCACGATCGTCTGGCCTGCCTTCGCGTCCACGCCCTGGATGATGCCGCGGCGCCTGTTGATGTCGCCCAATATGTCCCCTTGGTATTCGTCAGGGGTCGTCACCTCAACCTTCATGATCGGCTCTAGCAAGATGGGGCCGGCGTCGTTGAAGGCGTCCTTCAGGGCGAAGATGCCCGCCATCTTGAAGGCAAGCTCGTTCGAGTCCACCTCATGGAAGGAACCGTCCACGATGCTGACCTTGATGTCGATCACCTGGTAGCCGGCATAGACGCCCGACTTGATGGCCTCGCGGATTCCATCTTCCACCGCCGGGACATACTCGCGAGGGATGACACCGCCCACGATTTCATTAAGGACCTCGACGCCCTTGCCCTTTTCGTTGGGCTCAACTTTCACGCAAGCGTGGCCGTACTGGCCGCGTCCACCGGACTGGCGAATGAACTTGCCCTCGCCGTCCGCCGACTTCGTGATCGTCTCGCGATAGGCAATCTGTGGCGCGCCCGCGTCGGCCTCTACCTTGAACTCGCGTTTCAGACGGTCTCGTATGATTTCAAGGTGCAACTCACCCATTCCTGCAATGATCAACTGGCCCGTCTCCTCATTCGTGAACACGCGGAACGTCGGGTCCTCCTCGGCGAGGCGCTGCAGCCCCTCGGACATCTTGTCCCGGTCAGCCTTCGTCTTGGGCTCAATCGCCATGCTGATGACCGGCTCCGGAAAGGTCGGAGGCTCCAGCGTTACATCGTAGGATTCATCGCAGAGCGTGTCGCCGGTCGTGATGTTGCGAAGGCCAACCAAGGCTGCGATGTCGCCGGAGTAAACGCCATCAACGTCCTTTCGCTCGCTACCTTGGATGACCATCAGGCGGCTGACGCGCTCGCGCTTTCGCGTGCGGGGGTTGTAGATGGTGTCGCCCTTCTTCAGGCTACCCGAATAGACCCGGAAGAAGACCAGCTTTCCGGCATAAGGATCCGTCCAGAGCTTGAAGGCCAACGAACAGAATTTTCCAGTGTCGGTCGTCGGGACCGTGACCTTCTCCTCGGTGGCAGGGTCTTGTCCCTCGGCGGGTGGAATGTCCAAGGGCGAGGGGAGGTAATCAATGACCGTGTCAACCAGGAATTGGACGCCCTTCTTCTTGAAGGCGGAGCCGCACAACACTGGAATGAGCTCGATCTTGCAAGTCAGCCGTCGGATGGCGGCCTTTAACTCGGGAGGAGAGATCGGCTTTTCCTCGAGTACCATTTCAGCGATCGTGTCGTCCTTGTTGGAAACCGCCTCGATCAGCTCCTTGAGTCCCTGCGCGGCCTGTTCCTTGAGCGGCTCGGGAATCTCCCTGATCTCATACCTTAGGCCCTCGTTGGAGACGTCCCCTGGTCCCCAGACCACGGCCTTTTGGTTTACGAGGTCAATGACTCCCTCGAATTTGTCCTCCGCGCCGATGGGCAGGGCTATCGGGTAGGCGTAGGCTCCCAGCTTGCGACGCATGTCGTTGAGCGCGTTGTCAAAATTCGCGCCGGTACGATCCATCTTGTTGACGAAGGCAATCCGAGGGACGCGGTACTTGGTCGCTTGGCGCCACACGGTCTCTGACTGTGGCTGGACGCCCGCGACGCCGCAGAACACGGCAACGGCACCGTCGAGAACGCGCATGGAACGTTCCACCTCCGCCGTGAAGTCCACGTGGCCCGGGGTGTCGATGATGTTGATGCGGTGGCCAATGCCCTCTCGCGACTTGAAGAGCCCTTCCTCCTTCTTCTGCGTCCAGAAACAGGTCACGGCTGCGGATGTAATGGTGATGCCGCGCTCCTTTTCCTGCTCCATCCAGTCGGTGACGGTGTTGCCGTCATCGACGTCGCCAATTTTGTGAATCAGGCCGGTGTAGAAAAGGATGCGCTCCGTGGTGGTCGTCTTGCCCGCGTCGATGTGGGCGGCGATCCCGATGTTGCGGGTGCGCTCCAGCGGGAATTGGCGATTGGGCGAATTGACGGCCGTGTTGATCGCGGTGGCGTCGCTCATGGTCAGGCGGGGCTTGTGAGGGCAATGGAGACGGAAAGCGCCCCGGAAGACTCGGGGCGCATGATCCTTGGACAGTTTACCAGCGGAAGTGTGCGAATGCCCGGTTGGCTTGGGCCATCTTGTGGACGTCATCCCGCTTGCGGATGGCATTCCCTTGGCCCTGATACGCCTCCATGACCTCACCGGCCAAGGCCTGCGTCATGGGAATGCCCTTGCGGTCATCGGCAAACCCAACGATCCAACGCATCGCAAGAGAGGTCTGACGGTCGGCTGGCAGCTCGACAGGAACTTGATAGGTGGCGCCGCCGACTCGGCGCGCCTTGGTCTCAATCCTCGGCTTAGCGTTGTCGATGGCCCGCTGCAAGACCTCGAGGGGACTTGCGCCGGGGCTCTTTTCCGCGATCACGTCCAGCGCTCCGTAAACGATGCGTTGGGCGAGGCTCTTCTTCCCACCATACATGACGGTGTTCACCAAGCGAGCCACCAAGGGACTGTTGTACTTGGCATCCGGGACCACCGAACGCCTTTCGGCACGACGACGACGGGACATACAAAGAACGATTAAATGATGAAGCAGACGATGAACTCTGAAGAAACCTTATTAAAAGCCATCGGGAGACCGAGCGTGCGATCTATTTTTTGGCGGCGGCTGCCTTCGGGCGCTTCACGCCATACTTGGAGCGACTCACGCGCCGCTTTTCAACGCCGGCCGCGTCCAAGGTACCGCGAACGATGTGATAGCGAACGCCTGGAAGATCCTTTACGCGTCCGCCGCGGACGAGAACAATGGAGTGCTCCTGAAGGTTGTGGCCCTCGTCCGGGATGTAAGCGATCACCTCGTTCCCGTTCGTGAGGCGGACCTTTGCCACCTTGCGCATGGCAGAGTTCGGCTTCTTGGGAGTGCGGGTCATGACCTGGAGGCACACCCCGCGTCGAAACGGGTTGTTCTCAAGGGCAGGTGCCTTGCTCTTGTACACCAACTTGCTCCGGCCCTTGCGGACCAACTGATTAATTGTGGGCATCTCAGCCTAAAAATTGAGCCGCCGAAGCGGCGAAATGGAGGCGAGAGACTACCGACATCGACACCTGCTGCAATAACATTTTCCGGAAAGTTCGACGGGTGCCCATGGAGGGCTTGAGGGCGCGGGGCCTGCAAGGGTTGGTGGACGACCGGTGGGGTCATGCTGGAGGGCATGGTTGAATGGTGCTGTGGGGAACGGGTTGGGGATGGGGGGCTTTCTGGGCGTCTTTATCCAAGGTTCTAAGGCTTGACTTCCATCGTTGGGCTTGGCGTGGGTGTGGCCCCGTCCACGGGCCCGGGTGTGGCGGGCGCAGCTCCGGGGTGGGCTCGATTCCGTTTTCTCCCGCCTTGGTTTTGCGTGCGGGCGTAGGCAAGGCTGTGGGCGTGAGGAATGCGGAAACAATCCCCTTAGCCCGGAGGCTCAACATCGGGTGCGGGCTCGACGTTCGGCCGGGCTGGGTGAACCTCGACTGCGTGGACTACGGCGGGAATACCGTGGTGGACCTGACCCGGTACCCATGGCCGTTTCCTGACTCGCACTTCGAAGAGGTTCTTGCCAGCCACATCCTCGAGCATCTGCCGAACTTCAACGCCGTCATCACGGAGATTTGGCGCGTGTGCAGGCCCGGGGCACTGGTTGTTGTGCGCGTGCCGTTCTTCTTGTCGACGAAGTACTATTCGGAGCCTGACCACCGCACGCCCTTCGGGATCCGGTCCTTCGACAACTACGAGGATGTGGCTGGGCGGAGGCTCCGCTTCTACGAACGATGGAAGCTGGGCCATCGCACGAACTACGGGTCGCCCGCACGCTTCAAGGTCGAGGAGAAGCGCTTTCACGTCTCGAACTTCGCGCTGCTCCGCTGGACGGGCGCGCTGATGAACCTGGAGCCGGTCATGTACGAGCGCTTCCTCGCCACGTGGTTCACGCCCGAGGAAGTCTGGTTCCGCCTGCGCGTCTCCAAGGATCTCAAGGCAGCCAGTTCAGCGCACGCGACCATGCCCACGCAGTTGTAAGCATGGCAGCCACCCACCCAGCGGCCTCGAGGCGTGCCGCGGCACGGCGTGGCCACATGGCTGCCATCGCGCCGGCCGGGATCCCGGCGAGGAACCCCAGCGCGTGCACCACCACGTCTCCCTTGGGGCTCGTTCCCACTTGCACGAACAAGACCGGTGCGGCCCCGAGCGTGGGCAGCATCCAACGGGCCGCCGGCCGGCGCGTGCGCCAAAGCCCGAACAGGTTTGCGGCGAGCATCCCCAGGGCGGCCATCACCACGCCGGATGCACCGAGGCCCACGTAAGGCTCCGGCCGGATCCAGGCGCCCAGCGCATTCGCCAGTGCCCCCGCCGCGAGTGATCCGCCCAGCGCGACTCCCGGGCCGTATCGTCCCAGGGCCAGGCCCACCAAGAGGCCTCCAAACACCGCGTTCATGGCGAGGTGCG
>JBJSZF010000179.1:0-11838 GCA_046090125.1 Verrucomicrobiota bacterium | reverse complement strand
GGTCGTCGCGAGGAACTCGTTCTGGCGGATCGTCTCGGTGAGCGAACCGCCCACAATCATGCCGTCGCGCACGCGCCACAGCTTGGGGTCGCCGTCCCAACCCACGAGGGATTTGCCATCAAAGAGCGGCTTGGGCTTGGTGACCGGCGCGGGCGGCGACGCCGCATGAGCCATGGCCAAGGTGAGGCAGGCGATGACCAGGCGAGCAAGCACGGGGAGCGGGAGAAGCTTCATGGTGGCGAACCTCGGAAGGATGCGCTGTCCCGTGTCCGCCACTCAAGGTTGGGATGCTGCGTTGCGGGGGGAAGTGGGAAGGCTCGGGTTGGACAGGGCAACCGTTCCCAAGGCGGGGCGGGTTCGGATTCGATCGAAACCGAATATAACATGCATTGTGCCCGTCTTTGCAGGGCACCCGAATGCGTCATGCCAACGCACTGCAATTCGCCCACGGCTCCCACCCGTGCCCGCCGTTCACCAGCCCCAGCGGTCGTGAATGGCCACATCACCATCCAAGACTTCCCAATGATCTTCTCGCGCGGCACGTCCCCCCAGTGCCGCCCGTCGCTCGAACTCATGGTGTTGTCGCCAAACCCCAGCATGCAGTTCGGACGCACCGTGTACTCCGTCTGGCCATCCGGAAAATATCCCGTCACGAACGCCATGCGCGAGGCCTCGTCCGTTGCCCACTTGGCCCTCTGCGCTGCGTCCATCCCGGCCGGCGCGCTGGATGCCAACGACTCCGCCAGCGCCTTCTGGTACTGCGTGCCGTTTACGTGCCCGGAGTACACGCTGTCGGCCGGCGTCTTGCCGGTGTCGAACGCGTACACCTTCTCGAAGCCCGGGTCCGAGGTCTCCAACCGGCGCCCGTTGATGTACACATGGCGGTCGTCGCCGATGCGGACCTTCTCGCCGCCAAAGGCAATCAGGCGCTTGATGTAATGCGTCCCGGGCGTAACCGCCTCGGGCATCCCCGTGGACTGGAACACGAAGTACTCCCCGCGACGTGGCCTCCGGAAGTTGTACGTGAGGCGCTCCACGAAAAGCCGGTCGCCGGACCGCACGCGGCAACGAATGATGGGTTCGCCGGCCTTGAAGCTCGACTTGTACGGCTGGCGCGTCATCGGGTTGTAGAGCTTGAGGTGGATTTGCGGCGACTCGGGCACCCAACCCACCGGGTAGGAGACGTCGCCCACGACCACCTCGATCTTCTTGCCGAACCCGATCTTGCCGAGGCCGAGCTGCTTGACGGGTGGCGTGATGCCCCGCAGCTCGCCGTCGGCCTTGGCCACGACCTCGTAGTACGTCGTGCCCTTGGCCCATTTCTCCCAAAGCCAGCGCAGACCCGTGGGAATCGCCACGTCGGGACGGTCGCGTAGGTCGTCGGCCGTGATCCCGTAGAACGTGGGCTGCGCCGACCCCGTGGGAATCTCCATGGGCGTGGCGAAGAACGTCTTGAAGGCGAAGACGAGGACGGCGGTGCCGAGGAAGCTCTCGAAGTTTTCCCGGTACGCGGCGAAGGGATAGGGCTTTAGCCACTTGTGCGCGACCTCCTCCATTTCTTGCACGGCGGCCTTGAGGGCGTCCGCAGTGGTGGCCGGGCTTCGGTAGACCGCCTGAAATGCCGCGAGGCCGGACACGAGTTCAGCGATGTTCTTCTCGGGGAGGACGTCGCGCTGGTGGTTGAGGTGCTTTCGGACGATGCCATGCAGCTCGGCGGCCTTGCGAACGCGTCGATGAACGAGCCAGAGGAGGAGATACATGGCAATGCGTGGTCTGGGTCTTGGTCTCGGCGGCCGCCGCCGGGCCTAGCTGGTCTTGAGCACCTCGATGAAGGCGTCCTGTGGGATGTCCACGGACCCGATGGCCTTCATGCGCTTTTTTCCTTCCTTTTGCTTCTCGAGGAGCTTGCGCTTGCGGCTGATGTCGCCGCCGTAGCACTTGGCGGTCACGTCCTTACGGATGGCGCTCACGGTCTCGCGGGCGACGATCTTGCCCCCGATGGCCGCCTGGATGGCGATCTGGAACTGTTGCCGGGGGATGACCTCCTTGAGCTTCGCCGCCAAGGTGCGACCCCGCGCCTCGGCCTTCGTCCGGTGCACCAGGCTGGAAAACGCATCCATCACCTCCCCGTTCACCAGCATGTCCAGCTTCACCATGTCGCTGGCCACGTAGCCATCGGGCTCGTAGTCCATCGACCCATACCCGCGCGTGATCGACTTAATGCGGTCGTGGAAGTCGATGAGGATCTCGTTCATGGGGATGCGGCAGGTCATCATGACGCGCCGGGCGTCGAGCGTCTCGGTGTTGCGGATCTCGCCGCGCTTCTCGGCGATCAGGGACATGATGTCGCCGATGTTGTCGCCGGGGCAGATCACGAACGCCTTCACGACGGGCTCGTGGACGACATCCACGTAGGTGACGTCCGGCATGAACGCCGGGTTGTCCACGATGACCTCCACGCCATCGGTCTTCCGCACGCGATAAACCACCGACGGATACGTGGCGATGATGTCCATGTCGAACTCACGCCGGAGCCGTTCCTGGACGATCTCCATGTGGAGGAGTCCCAGGAAGCCGCAGCGGAAGCCGAAGCCCAACGCGGCGGAGGACTCGGTCTGGTAGGTCAGGGCGGAGTCATTGAGCTGGAGCTTGGCGATGCTGTGCTTCAGGGACTCGAAGTCCGCCGTGTTGATGGGGTAGATGCCCGAGAAGACCATCGGGCGGATTTCCTGGAACCCTGGCAGCTCCGGCGAGGGGTTGCGTGGGTCCGTGATGGTGTCGCCCACCTTGACCTCGCGCGGCGTCTTGATGTTGGCCGTGATGTAGCCCGTCTCGCCCACCTCCAGCTTCTGGCGCGTGTACGGCTTGGGGTTGAACGAGCCCACCTCCTTGATCTCCACGGTCCGGCCGGAATGGAGGAGCTTCACGTGCATTCCCGGGCGCAGCTCGCCCTGCGTGATTCGCACCAGGATGACGACGCCCTTGTAGGTGTCGAAGTAGCTATCGAAGATGAGGGCCTGGAACGACTTCGCCTCGCTCGGCTTGGGCGCCGGAACGCGGCTGACGATTGCTTCAAGAATGTCCTCGATGCCAATGCCCTCCTTGGCGCTGGCCAGGACGGCCTCCTCCGACGGGATGGCAAGGATGTCCTCGAGCTGCTGCCGGGCCATGGGGACGTTGGCGTGCGGCAGGTCGATCTTGTTGATGACAGGAATGATGTGCAGCCCCTGCTTCATCGCAAGGTGCACGTTGGCGACCGTTTGCGCCTCCACCCCCTGCGCCGCATCGATGATGAGCAACGCGCCCTCGCAGGCGCTCAACGAACGCGACACCTCGTACGCGAAGTCCACGTGGCCCGGCGTGTCGATCAAGTTCAGCTCGTACACCTCCCCGTTTCGGGCCTTGTAGTGCATCGTCACCGGGTGCGCCTTGATCGTGATCCCCCGCTCCCGCTCCAGGTCCATCGCGTCGAGCAACTGGTCCTCCATCTCACGGTCCGCCACCGTCCCGGTGCGCTGGAGCAACCGGTCCGACAACGTGGTCTTCCCGTGGTCAATGTGTGCGATGATGCTGAAGTTGCGGATGTGCGCGGCGTCCATCGAAGCAGTGTTTCCCGTCGGACTCCCCTGCCCCATGGCCGGTAGCCCGTCGAAGATTCGAGACGATACGGGCAAGGCCCCTGTTTGGAAGGGTTTTCTCCGGTGGACGCTGGAGGCCCCGCGCCCGTGACCCGGGACGCATCATCCCATGGTAGAGAGCGTCCCGGGCGACACCGTGTGCACGGGCGAGGAGGAGGGGATCCCGTGGCAGCATGGCGTCCATGCATGGGGGGCCTTGAACGAGCATTCGTTCCAACTGCTATTTGACCGACCTTCGGCCGCGTTTGAGCGTGCAAGGACGGGCGCTTCACGGGGCGGCCCGCAAACCAAAACCAAGACAGCAACCATGAAACACACTCCACTTCACATACTCCCCGCGCTTTGCCTCGGGGTCCTCATGGGGGGAACGGCCACCGCTGGCCCGATCGTCCCCCTGCTCCAGAAGAGCGTCGCCATCGCCGAGGGAGCCCTGACGCTCAACGAGGCGGCGGGCGTCGTCCGCAAGATCGGGTCGTTCCTCGGCACCAGCACGCGCATCCACGTCGCCGTGCAACTGGCCGAGTGGTCGCGGTCCGTGTCCGGTTGCGAGCACGGCGCGCGGTACATGCACTCCTTCGAGTACCGCCACTATCCGGTCCTACTCAACTCCATCTACGTCCGGCGACAACTCGTGAAGGGCGTTGTCGAGACGGATTACTCGCCGTTCCCCATCACCACCCTCGAGACGCGCGACATGAGCTGCTTCCGCAGGGCTTGGCCTCAGGCATCATGGGAGACGCGTCGTGCCCGGTTCACGATGTCGGCCCGTCCGACCCTCCTCGAGCAAGTCGGGTTCTTCGGCGACGGCCTGGGCCCATGGCCCTGTTCAGTGGTGGTCTCACGGACTCCCCTGCCCTCCGGTTGCTCGCCGGTTGAGGACGAGGAAACTCAGGAACGCAGGTCGATCACCGTTCGCACCGGCGGTGCCACGTACTTCACCTTCGACCGTTCCGGCAACTACCTGTACGGGATGCCGGAAATCCTGCTGGGAGCCAGTGACGGTGCACGACCTGCACCGCTGGTGCCCAATCCGGCACGGTACTCCGACGCGATGAACGACCCCGTCCAACCCATCCAACTCAACCCGCCCCAGGAATGAAAACCTTCTGGATTGCGACCGTCGTCGTCGTGCTTGCCTTGGTTGTGGGTATGAGGGCTCGCACCAACAGCGGGAATCGTGCTTCCACGGCGGCAGCCAAGGCCCCTAGCACCCAGGCATTGGCGGCTCAAGTGCCGGCTCCCTCAAATCAGCCATCGAGCCCGATGGCAAAGGTGGTGGCACAACCCACGCCATCGACGCGTCCTCGCATCGCTGGGCCCGGCCTTCCTTCGAGGGCACCCCAGCCCCGGGGCGGGCCCATGACGCAAATCATGTTCCAGCAGTTGGAAGGGCTCATGACCGTGAGTGACGTGATCCACGACAACCCCGGCCTCGACGACGAGGCCCTCGTCCAAGTCGCGATGCAACGCACGAGCCTCCCCAAGGAGGCCCTAATGAGCATCCTCGCCGAGTATCCCACGTCCACGACGGGCTCGTTGGACGCTCACTACCGACGCGCCCTCGCCAATCCCGAGCTCAAGGCCGTCGCCGACGCCTTCACGCGGGCCGGCGTTCCACGTGACCCGGGCTCCACCCTCCTTGCCGACGCCTTCCGGCTGTGTTCGCTCCGGACCCAGTTCGGTGAGTTCCTCTCTTCAACGTGGGAGGACCTGCGCAAGGTGCCCGACGGCGTGGATCAGGCGCCGGAGCTGCTCGACGAGGCGGCGCGCATCGCCGACGAGCGATCCGACGCCTTGGTGGCCATCGAAGCCACCTTCAAGGAACGCTTCATCGCCCGACACGGTATGGAGCCCGCCACGGTGCAGGCGCTGCTCGGTGCGCTCTGGCCCCTGAGGGTCACCACGGCCACGGCCGAGGAGTTGCACCCGCCACGGTTTGTCCAGCGCTGACCTCTCGAGAGGGCGCATCGCCCCTCCAATCACGGGCCCGGGCAACACGATTGCCCGGGCCTTTTCATGTCAGGCACAACACAGCCCGCGCCAAGCCCAACAAGGGTCGCGTCATTTCATCCATTGAATGAGCCGGACGGCAACCGGTGGCGCCTCCGCCCATTCCACGGCCTCCTCCATGCGCTCCATGCCTCGGCGCAACGCGGCGTGGTCCGCCGCGTGGACGCGACAGACCAGGTCGCCCTGGTCGAGGTGTTCCCCGGGCTTCGCCATGCGGTCCACGCCCACGCGGGGATCCACCGACGCCCCGGGCACGATGCGCCCGCCTCCCAGCTCCCGCACGGCCTCGCCCACCCGGCGTGCATCACAACGGGCCACCCAGCCCGGCCGACGCGCGCGGACCTCACCCACGCAAGGAGCCAATGAATCCTCACACAAGCATTCCGCCATGCGCGCCACGTCCGCCCCCTGCGCCTCCAGCATCTGGTTCCATCGAACCAGCGGCCGACCTGACTCCAGCTCCGCCAGCGCCCGGTCCCGCGCTGCGGACTCGTCCGGCTCCTTCCCCGTCGCTGCCAGCAGTTGCGCCGCGCATTCCACCACGATGTCCCGAACGTCCGGAGGCCCCCCGCCCGACAGGCACGCCACGGCCTCCTTCACCTCCAGCCAGTTGCCCGCGCTCCGCCCCAGCGGCGCGTTCATGTCCGTGAGCAAGGCGCGCGTCCGGACCCCGCACGACCGCGCCAGCTCCACCAGGAGCCGCGCCAGCCGCCTCGCGGACGCCTCGTCCTGCATGAACGCGCCCGAGCCGTGCTTCACGTCCAGCACCAGGGCCTCCAATCCCTCCGCCAGCTTCTTCGACAGGATCGACGCCACGATCAGGTCCATGCTCGGCACCGTCCCCGTCACGTCGCGCAGGGCGTACAGGCGGCGGTCGGCCGGCACCATGCGCTCCGTTTGCCCGGCCATCGCCACGCCGAGTCGTTGCACCTGCTCGATGATCCGCTCGCGCGAAAGCTGCGTCGTGAGCGCGGGAATCGACTCCAACTTGTCCAACGTGCCCCCCGTGATGCCGAGGCCCCGGCCCGAGATCATGGGCACGCGAAACCCCAGGCACGCCAGCAACGGGGCCAAGGGCAACGAAACCTTGTCCCCAATCCCGCCCGTCGAATGCTTGTCCACCACCGGCCTGGCAGGGTCGGGCGGAAACACCAGCGTCTCCCCCGAGTCCCGCATCGCGAAGGTCAGGCAACGCCGCTCCCCGTCGTCGAGCCCGCGGAACAAGATCGCCATCAGCAACGCCGCCACGGGCCCGTCCTGAAGGCGCCGCGCCGGATCCTCCGACGTCACGCCCTCCACGAACGCCCGCAGCGCCTCGTCGGGCAGCCGTTGCTCATCCCGCTTCGCCTCGATCCATCGCACCATGGCGCTCAGTCGTTCAAGGGCTGCGTGGATCGCAGGTACGCGAACAAGTCCCGCACCTGCTGGTCCGTCAGGCCCGCCATCAGCCCCTCCGGCATCAGGCTCCCGCCCAGGGGCTCCATCGCCGCCACTTCCGACACGCCCAACGCCACCGCCTGCCCGTCCGTCGTCCGCAGCACCACGCGCTGCGCGTCCTTCTCCACCACGAACCCCGCCAGGCTCCGCCCATCCTTCGTCTCCGCCACGAAGGACTCGTACCCCTCCCGGATCTCCGCACCCGGGTTCACGATGCTCAACACTAGGTTCCCAAGGTCCGTCCGCTGGTAGGTCGTCAGGTCCGGTCCCACCTCGCCTCCCTTGCCAAACAACCGGTGGCAGCCGCCGCAGGTCTCCGTGAACAGCTTCTTGCCTGGGTACGGGTTCCCCGTAGTCGCGCCCACCACCTCCACCAACCGCCCGATCTCGCGCTCCATCTCCGACGTCGTGGCCTGGCGCAGCGCCGGCCAAATCTCGCTCGTCCACCGCGCCACCTCGTCGTCCTTCATCCCCTTCAGCCGCCGCGCCACCTCCATGGGAACCGCCGCCGCCGGGACGGAACCCGACTTCACCGACCGCAGCAGCACCATGGCCCAAGACGGGCGCGACCCCAGCGCCGACCACGCCGCCGCCCTCGCGCCCGACGGCAACGATGCCAGCATCGACACCAGTTCCGTCGCAATCGCCGGGTCCTCGTGCGCCTGCAACGCGCCCACCGCCGCCCGGCGCACCTCCGCGTTCTTCCCGTCCCGCGCCAGCCCCAGCAGCGTGGGCACCGCCCGACTGGCCCGCGTCTCGCCAAGCACCTGCACCAGTTGCACGCGCGTGCCCGCGTCCACCTTCTCGTCGGCCACCATCGCCAGCGCCTGGTCCAACGCCGCCGCCTTCCCGCGTCGCAGCCCCACCAGCAAGGATTCCGCGCCCGAGGCCTCCATCGCCGCCACCAATGATTCGGGCAACGCCGGCAACGACCGGCCGCGCGTCGCCTCCTCCACGCCCTTCATCAACAACGACGCCATCGCCGCGTCCGGGGCCATCCGGAACAACCGGGCCAACGCCGCCGAATCCTCCGACGTGCCCGTTGCCGCCCAACGCCGGGCCAGGCGCCCCAACAAGTGCCCCTGCACCAACGGGGATCGCCAGAGCTCGCGGTCCGACATCACGCCCAGCACCGCATCGCGGTCCGACGCGCACCATCCCTCCACCGCCCACCACAGGAGCAGCGGCTGGCGCGGGTCCCTCGCGTCCGCGTCGTTCATGAGCAACCCACGCACCACCGGCAGCCCCTCCGCCGGGGGCAAACGCCGCGCCGAGCACGCCAACTGCGCCCGCACCTCCACGTCGGGCTCCGACAACGCCATCGCGGCCAACCGTGCCGACAAACCGGCCCCCGCCCGGCTCGCGTCGCCCACCCACCGCACCACCCATGCCCGGACCTGCGGGTCCTCGTGCCCCAGCCAGCGCAGTGCTCGGGCCTCGTCGAGCGCCCCCAACTGCCACAACGCCCACAACGCTTCCAACCGGACGTCCGGCCCCGCCAACGCAGGCCCTTCGACCCGTTCCTCCAACGCCTTCACCGCCCCCGTGTCGCGGCGGTCCGCCAACATCCGAAGCGCCGTCTGCCGCAGGAAACGGTTCGTGTGCCCCAACGTCGCCACCAACGTGCCGGTCGTCGCGCCCCGCAACGACGGCATCCGTCCGGGACGCGCCTCCGTCGCCCGCAGCCGGTAGATGCGCCCGTTCGACGGGTCCACCTGCCCCTCGTGGTTGCGATAATGGTTCACCTGGCGGTCGTACCAGTCGCACACGTACAACGCGCCATCCGGGCCCAGCTTGATGTCCACCGGCCGGAACCACGGGTCCGACGACCGCACCGCATGCCCCACGTCGCGCGTGCGAAACGTCGAGCCCTCGCGCGTCACCTCGGACATCACGATGCGCCCCTGCAAGGGCTCCACCCCAAACAACCGCCCCGCGAATCCCGCGCCCAGCCCGCCCGAGTCGTCGATCACGAACGTGTGCGTGAACCGGTCCACGTCCGGGTGCGCCATCGCCGGGAAATACCCGTAGGCATGGGGGTTCGACAACGGCCCGTGCTTGTCGAAGCCCTTCTGCAGGTACGCCCCCTGCAGGTAGTGGAAGCCGCGCGTGTTGCCGCCGTTGTGGCCCGAGAACACCCGCCCGGCCGAGTCGATCTCCAGCCCGACCGCGTTGCCGCCGCCCTCGCTGAACACCTCGTCCATGCGCCGCTCTGGGTGATAGCGCCAGATGTTCTGCCCCTGCGAATACACCGGCTTCGACGCCAGAGGCCGCCCGTCCGCACCATGCACCCGTATGTTCCCCGTCACCGTCGAGCCCTGGCACCCGTACAACCATCCGTCCGGACCCCAGCGCAGGGAGTTGGCCACCGAATGGGTGTCCTCGAGCCCAAACCCCGACAACCGCACCTCCGGGTCGCCATCCGGCACGTCGTCCGCGTTGCGGTCCGCGTAGAACAACAGGTACGGCGGGTTCAGCACCCACACGCCGCCCCGCCCAAACGCCACGCTCGTCGCGATGTTCAACCCATCGACGAAGACCTTGTGCGACTCCATCACGCCGTCCCCGTCCCGGTCCTCGTGCACGCTGATGCGATCCAAGCCCTTGAAGTGATTGGGGGGCGGCGGCGGCACGCGGTCGTACACCGCACGCCAGAAGTTGTCCCGTGACACCATCTTGAGCCCGGCCGGATGCGGGTACTGACGATACTCCACCACCCAGAGCCGGCCGATCTCGTCAAACGTTGCGAACACCGGTTGGGCAATGTCGGGCTCGGCCAACACGAGGTCCCACGCCAGCCCGGGAGCGACGTCGAAGCGCCCGGCCGCCTCCAAGGGCTTCAACGGCCCGGCGGGGCCCGGCGCAGGCTTTGCTGCGGCGCCTGGGGCGGTCGTGCCTTGGGCCGGCGCGACCGACGCCGATGCCGCAGGGGTGGCAGGCGCGGCCG
Organism: Verrucomicrobiota bacterium; assembly: GCA_046090125.1. GTDB lineage: Bacteria > Verrucomicrobiota > Verrucomicrobiia > Limisphaerales > UBA9464 > UBA6176. The sequence goes on along the minus strand of JBJSZF010000179.1, from coordinate 1,806 downwards.
ATGCACCCGGGGCCGACGCGGGCGCGGCCGCCTTCGCCTTGGGCGCGGGCGGGATGAACTCGTCCATCGCCCACAGGATCCCATTGAGCAGCAACCGCCGGAACATGGGCCTCGCGAAGTCCTCCGGGCTCCCCAGCGACGTGTAGAACACGCGGCGGTTGTCGCGCGTGTTGACCCAGGCCACCGGCTCCAACTCCGACATCCCATCCTCCGTGCGCCCCACCAGCAAGGGCGTCACCGTTCGATACGGGCTCCGGCTTCGGTACAAGTGCGACTCGAACACGTCCTCGGCATCGACCCCGGTGAGCACCGGATGGCCGGCCGTCTCGGTGACCTGCCGCACCACTGTCCGCCGCCCGGGCCCCTTGCCGTAGTGGCCCTGGTACTTCGCGCCGAGGATGTCCTCGTCGAACGACGGCCAGGACAGCTCTGCCGGGACGTTGCCGCCGGGCTGGAACGCATGGCTGGACGTGCGGAGGGCCACCACGGGCTTGCCCGCCGCCACGTGGGCGCGCAGCAACGACATCATGCCGGGCGGCGTGGGCCGACGTCGCACGCTCATCACCACCAGGTCGGCGGCACGCAACGCCTCCCAGTTCTCGAAGTTGCCGTCCCCCTCCTTTTCCGACGCGCGAACCTCGTCGATCTCAAAGCCGCGCAGGCCCAGGTGCTCGCGCGCAAATGCCGGCAACGTCTCCCACGTGCGGTACTCGTTCTCCCCCAGCACCAGCGCGACCCGCCGCGTCCGGTCGCCCCGGAACCGGAACGGCTCGCCCCCAAGGACGTCCGCGCTCGTCGTGCTCGGGCACCAGAACTTCTCGCTGTGCTCCACCACGAGCGACGTGCCGCGGAAGTGCGACACGTACGGGGCCTTGCGGTGGTTGTACATCGAGTCGGTCATGTCGCGCACCAGCATCACGTTCTGCCCTTGCCGCACCATCTGCCGGATCGAGAACGGCCGCCCCAGGACGCACATGTTGATGTGCACCCCCATCACCAGGACGTTCGTGATCCCGCGTTGACGCATCAGGTAGTAGGCCTCCGCCGAGTCCGTGATGGCGTCGCCGTCCCGGATCTCGATGGCCGGATGCTGCCGCGTCCAGGCCTTGAACGACGGGCAATCCGGGCAGCCGTCGCAGCCGCCGTCCGAGTCGTCGATCGGCAACGCCCCCTCCACCTCCGGCTTCAACGAGCACCAACCTTCCAGTGGAACCTTCGTGTCCACCTTGGGTGCCGACCGTGCCAGCGCTCGCCCCGGGTGGTCCTTGTAGAAGTCCATCGTGTCGCTCGGGCAATGGATCACGAGGCATCCCATGGCCCGCAGCGCGCCGATCAGCTCGTTCATGCGCGGGGCCATCTCCCCCACCCGCTCGGTCGCGTCCGGACAATGATGCTTGTCCCACATGTCGCACACGACCACCGCCGTGCGCGCGGCATTCCAGGACTTGGGAGCCTCGCGCACGGCCCAGTTGGTCCCGCCAGAGCCCCATCGGACCCGGTCGCGCGCCTTCAGCACGAGCGGGCCTTGCGCCTGCAACAGCGACGCATAGGCACACACGACGCCCGTCCAGAGCCAATGCCAACGCAGGGGAAGCTTCATGGCCCTAGCGTGCCACCCCACCTGCCATCGACGCGAGCCCTCGATGCCGGCAGCCACTTGCCAATGGGGCGGCGACTGGGAACGCGGCCCGATTTCATTGCAGAGGCTCGTGCAGCGCGGATCAGGTCTCACGGCACCTTGGCCCATGGGCGTTCCCCTGCCGGAGATCATGGGCCGAAACTCCTCGCGGTCGCGTCGGTCCTTCC
>JBJSZF010000178.1:0-1944 GCA_046090125.1 Verrucomicrobiota bacterium | reverse complement strand
AGATCACCGCCAAGCTCGGCCAGGGCATCGGCGTCGCGGGCTCGGGCATCTCCGGGTGCGGCCCGGCCATCGGCCTCGCGGCCGACATCACCCACCGCGCCAGCATCCGTGCCATGCTCGACCAGGTGGTGTTGGCGTATGGCGGCTTCGACTCGATCTGCGTGACGGCCGGCATCTTCGTGCCCAGCGACACGTCGGGGCACATCCCGGACGAGAAGTGGGACCTGACGTTCCGCATCAACGTGACGGGCAGCTACCTCGTCGGGGACGAGGCCATCAAGACGTGGCGCGCCCAGGGCCTGCGCGGCAACCTCGTGCTGACGACGAGCGCGAACGCCGTCGTGTCCAAGAAGGGCTCGGTCGCCTACGACACGTCCAAGGCTGCCGCCAACCACCTCGTGCGCGAGCTGGCCGTAGAGCTCTCGCCCCTCGTGCGCGTCAATGGCGTCGCGCCCGCCACCGTCGTCCAAGGCAGCGCCATGTTCCCGCGCGACCGCGTCATCGGCTCCCTCGCCAAGTACAACATCCCCTACACGGACGACGAGGCGACGGAGTCGTTGGTGCGCAAGCTGGCGCAGTTCTACGCGGACCGGACGCTGACGAAGTCGCCCATCACGCCGGCCGACCAGGCGGAGGCGTACTTCCTCCTGGTGACGCAGCGCCTGAGCAAGACGACCGGGCAGGTGATCGGCGTCGATGGCGGCTTGCACGAGGCCTTCCTGCGTTGAGGTCAGTCATGCAGGGGACGGGGCAAGGCGGCATGAAGGGACGCGGCGCGGTCCACAGGGCATGGGCCGTCGTGGTGGCGGGCGCGCTGGCGGCAACGGGCTGTCGTTCCTTTGAGAAGGACTGGACGGCGGCCCGGACCGGCACGGGGATTCCCACGGACCCGAGGGGCGTGTCCGGGGTATGGGCGGGCACGTGGCAAAACACGAACAACACGCACGGCGGCCCGCTGCGGGCGGTGTTGTGGCGCGTGAGCGACGACACGTACCGTGCGCGCTTTCACGCAGGCTGGGGCAAGCATTCCGGAAGCTTCTCCACGCGCTTGAAGGGAACCTGGACGAACGACGTGTTCGTCTTCTCCGGCACGAAGCGCGTGTTCGGGGTCCCCATCCGCACGGCCGGGCGCGTCGATCCCCGGCGGCTGGAGTCGGGATACGACAGCCCGCTGGACCGGGGAACCTTCACCCTGGGGCGTCCGGCGGCGGATTGATTCCTTGCCGGGGCTTGGGAAGGCTCGAGGCCATTGGAACTTTCCCCCTACATGGCGGGCCCGCTGTTCGTCGCGGCGGCGCTGGCGAGCTTCGTCTTTGCGCTGGCCGAGACGTCCCTGTTCTCGCTGGGCCTGTGGCGCGCGCGACGGCTGGCGGCCTCGGACCCCGTGCGCGGCGCGGCGGTCGTGCGGCTGCTGGAAGACTCGTCGGGCCTGTTGGCCATCCTGGTGCTGGGCAACTCGACGGCGAACGCCCTGCTGGTGGCGTTGGCGTTGGTGACGTCGAGCGCCGGGGGCTGGCCGGTGGTGGTGTCGGGGATCGTCGTCCTCGCCGTGACGTTGTTCCTGTGCGAGGTGACTCCGAAGGCGCTGGGGGTGCGGCAGCCGGACGCGTGGGCGCTGCGGCTGGCGCGGCCGTTGGAAGGGTTGGTGCGGTTGACGGGGCCGCTGCAACGACTGGCTCAGCAGGTGGTGGATGGCGTGCTGGGCGTGGTCATCCCCAAGGGTGCGAAGGCGAAGGCGGGGTTGTCCGACGACGAGTACGCGGAGCTGCTCGAGCTGGCGCACCAGCAGGGGACGCTGGGGGAGTCCGAGAAGGAAATCCTGGTGCAGGTGCTGGGGCTGGACCAGCGGACGGCGCGGGACGTGCTGCGGCCGCGGCGCGACGTCCTGATGCTGCGGGATGACGCGTCGTTGGAGGAGATGCTTGCGGCGGCGCGGCGGGCGGG
>JBJSZF010000177.1:0-4727 GCA_046090125.1 Verrucomicrobiota bacterium | reverse complement strand
TGGACTCGTGGCCAACGAGGGCCAGGCCGTCGGTGTCGAGGGCCATGGGAAGGCCCATGCGGAGGAAGACGGCGCGGAAGTGCTGGAAGGGGGCCCAGGTGGTGTCGGAGGGGACAAAGGTGGAGGAGACGTATTTACGCGAAGGGTCATCGCCGGTGAGAAGGAGGGTCTGCTTGGCGTCGGCTCGCCACCAGGGGTGGATGGAGGAGTCCTGCTGCCCGAGCTCGCCGATGCGGGCGCCTTCCTATCGGCTCCGTGGGCTGGGTTTGGGGGCTTCCTGCCGGCGCACGCTCGCCTCGAAACGCTGTCGGATGCCCACACGGCGGGCTTCCAAGGGTTCTACCGACGTCGAGACCCAGCCCTAGAACCGCACCTCGGACGTCACCCAGACGTTCCGGCCCGGCTCGTTGATGCCGGAGCCATGCACGCGGTAGTCGCGGTCCGCCACGTTTTCGACGGCGATGGATAGGCCGATGCGCCCGGTGGGCCGCCATCCGGCGCGGACCGTGTACACATCGTAGCCCGGCGTGCCGCCCGGGGGGATGCGCTCGCGGTCCGCCTTGTCGGCGGAGGACAAGCGATCCTGTCGGGCCGCAGCCATGCCGAGGATCTCGAACCACCAACGACCAGAACGGGAGTCCTCCCACCGCAGCGCAAGCGTGCCGCTCCATGGCATGAGGCGGGAGACGGGTTCCGTGACGAGCACGGGTGCGGACGTGGGATAGAGTTCGACCTCCCCTTCCTGCCACGACGTGGTTCCGCGCAGTGAGAAGCCGTTCCCGAGGTCCAGTCGGCCGGACCACTCGACGCCTTGGATCCAGCCGTTGCCGGCATTGCGCTTGGTGACCTCGGCCAACCCGTTCACGACGTTGCCGGTGGGGGTGCGCACGATGGAGTCCGAGAGAAACGTTCGGTAGTACGTGGCCTCGGCGCGGGTCCTTCCCCGTTCCCAGCGCAGGCCCGCCTCCGGGGTGACGTAGTGCTCCGGCCTCAGGTTGGTCGTGGGCGTCTCGATTTGCCCCGCCTCGGCGATGTCGAAGCGCGTGAGGTCGGAAAGGTTGGGCGCCCGGAAGGACTGGGAGACGCCGCCGATCCAGTGCCATGTCCGGCCCTCATCGATGGCCCCGATGCCGCGGAGGTGCCCGACGGCGGCGTTCCAGGTCCGGTCCACGGACATGCGCGCGCCATTGACGGGGTTCTTCACCTGGCCGCTCTGGGCGGCAGCAAAGGTGTAGCGGCCGCCGACGGTAAGCTCGACGCGCGATCCCAGCGGGATGCGGTCCTCGGCGAACACGCCCGCCAGGTCATACGTGGCGTCGTCGGCGACCGGCCCCTGGATGTCCACGAGGGCAAGGGAGCCATCGGCGTTGTAGCGGCGCAGGCGGGTGTTGACCCAGTCATGGTAGAAGTCGCCGCCGTACACCCATCGGCCGACGGGCGACGGGCTTTCGAGGGTGAGGAAGGAACCGAGGGTGTGGACGTCGAAGCCTTGGCGTTCGCGGGTGCGGTTGCCGCGCGTGCGGTCCTCGGCCTCGGCCTGGCGTTGATGGGAAAGGCTGGCGTGGGCAGATGCGAGCCACGGGGCGAGGTCGGTGGCCTTCCACTGCACGTAGGTGAGGCTGCGGTCCTGGTCGAGGATGCGGGCGAGGTTGGAGCCGGGCCGCGTGCCTTGCCATGAGAGGCCATGGACGGTGCTGTGCGTTCGCCAGGCGTCGTCCTGGTCCACCGTTTGGTGGGCGAACACGAGTTCCATGCCGGGCTTGAGGTGCCACTGGAGCTTGCCGTCGATGTCTTGCTCCACGTAGCCGGTCCTCGGCTGGATGCCGACCAAGGACCCGCCCCGCACGTCCCCGAATCGCTTGATCGAGCCGCCCAGCGACACGGAAACCTTCCCGGCATCGACCCCACCGTCGATCCGGCCCACGTGCGAGTCCTCGGCCGAGGCGAAACGGTACAAGGCGCGTCCGTCCGCGCCGGGCTGCGTGGTGCCGGGGCGCGACACGGTCAGGGCCTGCACGGTGCCGCCGATGCTGTCGGATCCGTGGAGGATGGACCCGGGTCCCCGGACGATCTCAGTGCGCTCGATCGAGAGCGGGTCCACGGTGCCCCAGTATTGGTTGGGCCCGTCGCGGAAGACGGAGTTGTTCAGGCGGATGCCGTCGATGAGGAGGAGGGTGCGGAAGCCGGTGAAGCCGCGAATATAGGGAGAGGCTTGGGCGTTGCCGGTGCGCTGGAGCATGACGGAGGGCTCCTCCCGGAGGATGTCGGGGAACGTCCGCGCCGAGCGCTCCAGCGTGGCGGTGGATGCCTCGGTGACGCTGGCCGAGTAAGTGGAGGCGGCCAACGGCTCGGAAAGCCGCGCGGCCGTCACGACCACGGGATCCGTCGCGGTGGGATCGGCTGTCGCAGCCCATCCGACGGTGCAGGCGGGGACGGCGGCCAGGGCGTGGGCGATGCGGCGGATGGAGCGACGGCCCAGGGCGGCAGGAAGGTCGTGGGCAACGGCCCCTGGGCTGTGAGCCATTCCTTGGGAGAACCCGGGCTTCATCGAACGTATGGCCTCATCAAGCGCCCAAGGGAGGCACCTTGGATTGGCAGGGACGCAGCACCGCCACGGCGGGGCCTGGCGGCGGCGGAAGGTCCTGGAATGCGCCGAAGCATGTCGCATCCAACCATGACCGGCGACCCGGGCCAACCGAAGGAAAGGCGGGCTCGCAAGGCAACCGACCCATGGCCGAAGGCTAACGCAGGTGGCGTGGTCGTTCGCAGGCGGGAGGGGACGTGAATGCCTCGCGCCGAATCGCCGGCCCATCGTCAGCACACGACGCTAGTCCTCCACGTACCAGAACGAGTGGACGACGGCCTTCTTGGCATCGACGGCCCAGAGGACCTTGTAAGCGACGCGTTCGACGTGGCCGTCGAGGAGGGTGACGTTGCAACCGTTGTTGTGGACGGTGGGACGTCCGGAGTTGAAGGGTGTTCCTGGGTATTGCGCCATGGTGTCAGCGGCTCCGTCTCCATTGAGGTCGAGGCTGAACCGATAGTTGGGGTCGGCCGGCGAGTACACGTAGTGCGTCAAGGCATCCATGAAGGCCATGGCGTCGGAGGGACGCGGAATGCGGTTCATGGCGAGCGGGCCGACGAGGTCGCCGTAGTAAAAGGGGCCGCTCAGGGGTTTCCCGAAGGCCCCGAAGTGGGCTCCAATCCAGCAGTTCCAGTCCTTCCACGGCGTCTTTTCCTTGTAGAACTCCGGGTTGCCCATGCGGCCGCCGGGGCATTTGCGGAGGTCGTTGGTATAGACGTCGGTCTGGGAGAACACCTTCCCGGTTTGTTGCTGGCGCGCGACGTAGGGCGCGAGCTTGCCGTGCCAGAAGTCGCGCGTGTAGTCGGAGGACGAGTCCCCGAAGAGGGGGAGGCGGTCGTTGTGGTCCTGGAGGTAGAGGAACGTGGCGATGCCCCATTGGCGCATGTTGGACATGCAACGCGCGCCCTGGGCCTTGGACTTCGCCTTCGCCAACGCCGGCAGCAGCATCCCGGCGAGGATCGCGATGATGGCGATGACCACCAGCAGTTCGATCAGTGTGAACCCCACGCCGCGGCGCCGCAGCGCCGTTCGTGGCCCATTCGTGCAAGGGAGGGTCTTCATGGGGGCGGAGCCCTGAAATCTGGAGAACCCCGCGAGAAAGCACCCGTCGCCCTTCCCCTGTCAAGGCCCTTGGCTCGCCGCGCGGTTCCGCGCACCGGGCGCGGCAGGTTCCTGCAAGAAACCCGGTCGCGGCAAGGGCGGGGCGCGATGGAGACGTCGCGGCTTCGGCGCAAGGGTCCCGCCGGCTTGCCTGTTTCCGATTCATCCCTTCGCTCTCCGCCCTCCTCCCTTTGCCGCCCTCGTCCCAACCAAAAAACTCCTCGCCCGCATCCATCGGCTTGCGTTCACTGCCCCGGCTGTTTTTAACGAACCAACATGAAGATCGTTCTGGCGTACTCGGGCGGCCTCGACACCTCGGTGCTGCTCTCCTGGATCAAGGAAACCTACAACGCGGAGATGATCGCGTTCTGCGCGAACATCGGGCAGGCGGAGGAACTCAAGGGCCTCGACAAGAAGGCCTCGCGCACCGGCGCCTCGAAGATCTACATCGACGACCTCCAGGAGGAGTTCGCCTCGGACTTCATCTTCCCGATGATGCGGGCAGCGGCGATCTACGAGGGGCAGTACTTCCTAGGCACTTCCATTGCCCGGCCGTTGATTGCGAAGCGGATGGTGGAGATTGCGCGGAAAGAGAAGGCACAGGCCCTGGCTCACGGGGCGACCGGAAAAGGAAATGATCAGGTCCGGTTTGAGTTGACGGCGGCGGCGCTGAGTCCGGATGTGGATGTGATTGCGCCTTGGAGGGATGAACGGTTTCGGCAGCAGTTTCCGGGTCGGCAGGAGATGATCCAGTACTGTGAGGAGAAGGGGATTCCGGTGCAGGCCAGCGCCAAGAAGCCGTACTCTATGGACCGGAACCTACTCCATATCTCCTACGAGGCCGGGATGTTGGAGGATCCGTGGTTTGATGCCTTTGCGCCTGCCAATAAGAAGATGTTCACGCTCTCGGTCTCGCCGGAAGACGCGCCCAACCGGGCGGAGTACGTGACGCTCGAGTTTCGGAAAGGGAACTGTGTGGCGGTGAACGGACGGAAACTGTCACCCCTGGGAGTGATGAAGGTGTTGAACAAGCTCGGCGGCA
>JBJSZF010000176.1:0-1795 GCA_046090125.1 Verrucomicrobiota bacterium | reverse complement strand
CCATGCCGCCCGGCAACGCCACCTCCACGTCACGGAAGCCCACCCATTCCGGAGGCACCCGCGCGAACGTCACGTCCGTCCCGCCTCGCCCCACCAACCGGACGAACAAGGACGTCTGGCCCGGGATGGCGGAGTCGCGTTCCACGGCCGCCTGGAGGCCGCGCACGCCCCCGAACCGATAGGCGTCGCCGTATTCCGCCAGCTTCTGGGCCAGGAAGGCGTGCTCGCGCTCCTCCAGGCTGCCGGCCAGCGTCCAATAGAGGCCCACGAACAGGACCAGCACCGACGCGAGGAAGACGAGGCTGTACCACGCGTTCAGCCGCACCGCGAACGACCGCAGCCAACGCCCGCCACGCTCCGACGCTTCAGCTTGGACGAAGGACATATCCCACCCCTCGCATCGTGTGCAGCCGCGTCTTGTCCGGGTCGATCTTCGACCGCAGGCGGTGCACGAGCACGTCCACGACGTTCGTCTGCGGGTCGAAGCTGTAGTCCCAGACGTGCTCGAGGATCATCGTCTTGGAAACCGTCCGGCCCGCGTTGCGCATCAGGTATTCCAGCAAGGAAAACTCGCGCGGCTGCAAGTCCAACACCTCGTCGCCCCGCCGCACCTCGCGCGTGAGGAGGTCCATGGAAAGGTCCCCCGTCGCCAGCCGCGTCGGCTCGCTCGTTGTGGCCGACGCCCTCCGGATCAGGGCCTGCACCCGCGCCATCAGCTCGGAGAAGGCGAACGGCTTGGTGAGGTAGTCGTCGCCGCCGGCGTGGAGGCCGCGGACGCGGTCCTCGACGCTGGCCTTGGCGCTGAGGAACAGGACGGGCGTGCGAATGCCGGCGGCGCGGAGCCGTTGCACGAGCGCCAGCCCGTCCACGCCCGGCAGCATGACGTCCACGACCGCCGCGTCATACGGGGCGGCCATCGCCTGGTGCAATGCCTCCGCACCATCCCGGCACGTGTCCACGGCGAACCCGCCCTGCCGCAGGCCCTTCCCGACAAACGAGGCAATCTTCGCGTCGTCCTCCACCACCAAGATGCGCACGCCGGACACCCTGCCCGCCATTCCCTCGGGTTTGAAGCCGGGAACCGCAGGCCCCGCCGCCCAGGGGGCAAAGGGGTCAGATCTGTATATTTGACATTTTGGCCAGCCAGGCGCCGTCACTCGCCACCCCAGACGCGTTGCGCTGGCGCGCACGTTCAGTAAAACGGACGCACCTCGACGGATCCACGGCACGCCCGAGCCGCCTTGCTTCCCCATTCCTCAGCCTCTTGGACGTCACGACAGCTCAGCACCCAGAACCCGTCCACGTAATGCCCCGACTCTGAATGCGGGCCAACCTTGCTGACGACCTCGCCATCGGGCTGCGGCAAAAACAACCTGGCCGTTTCCTCGGGGCGGAGACCCCCAACGAAGATCCTCACGCCCGCCTCCAGCATCTCGCCGTTGAGGGCATCGATCCTGCGGTGATCCGACGCGTCCAACTGGGTCGAGGGATCGAATCCCTTGGGGCGATACAAGGTAATTCAGTACCGCTTCATGTCTTCGTTCTGACCAAGGGCGCTCCAAAGCGTGAACACCAACCCACCCACACCCGGCGGCTTCGGCGAGCCCGTCCCGGCCACGGGGAATCCGGGATCCAGGGTCGGGGCTTGGCCGTTGACCTTTCGACGGGAAACACGCCGTCACCCTCCCGCAGGGCGCAGCCCAGAGCGCCAACCTTTCCCCGGGAGGCGACATCCACAAGCGACGGCCATCAAAATGTCAATAATACAGATCGGACCCCTTTGCCACGCCCGCCG
>JBJSZF010000175.1:0-7554 GCA_046090125.1 Verrucomicrobiota bacterium | reverse complement strand
CTCGTGAGGCCGGCCGAGACATAACCCATGACGGCGCCAGGCGGGGCCGCGATGCGTATCCAACCTTCCAAGCGGGTGGCCACGTCCACCACGGTGCCCTTGAGCACATGACCCACCTCGGCAAAATTGGTTCCCGGGCCTGCTCGAAGGTGAGCGCGCTCGGCTTTCACCGTCCGTGTCGCCGCATCCACCAATCCCGCTGCAATCCAAACCCGCGCGGAAGCCGGAGCCGAAATCTCCACCCACTCCGTAGGCTCGTCTGAGGTGGCCTGGACCGCTGGAACTTTTCTCGGTGACGCCTCGAACACGTCACCCTTCTTGAGCGACGCGAGGATTTCGGCGTCCATCGAAGGCTTGGCCCGGAGGTTGGCGTTGCCAGTCAAGACCACTCGCTGCCCCGCTGCCCAAGCAACGGAACCCACCGAGAGGAGCGCGCAGGCGCGCAATAGGGAATAGGGTAGCTTCATCAGCGCATTCAGGCCGGGGCGACCGCCCCAACCACGAAACGTTCCCGTTTCAAGCGTGGCCCGGCAAGAGGGATTTGACCTCGGTGGGCGTCAACACGCGCCACTTGCCCGTGGGCAACTCGCCCAGTCGAATGGGTCCTACCTGGGTCCGACGCAACTCCACCACCTCATGCCCGAGGGCCGCGAACAGGCGCCGAACCTCACGGTTTCTTCCCTGCGCCAATTCCACCTCCACCGTGCTGTGGCTGTTGTTGGACGCCAACAATCGAACGCGCTCCGCCTTGAGGATCTCGCCTTCGTCTTCGATTCCGGCGGTGAATTGACCCAAGGCCGACTCCGCTATGCGTCCCTCGATGACGGCCACGTACCGCTTCCGGACCCCATACCTCGGGTGGGTCAACTGGAGGCTGAAGTGACCATCGTTCGTCAGGAAAAGTAACCCCTCGCTCTCGCGGTCCAAGCGCCCCACGGGGAACAGAACACCCCACTCGCGCGGCAGCAGGTCCATCACTGTCGGCCTTCCCTCAGGATCGGAGCGCGTGCATAGCACGCCCCGGGGCTTGTTCAACGCGACGTAAACCTTGCGACGCACCCGCACCGGTTGGCCGTCTACCGCCACCACGACGGCGTCTGGTTCTACCTTGAAGCCCAAGGCGTCCACCACGGCGCCGTTCACGGTCACCCGCCCGTCGGTGATCAGCTTTTCCGAAGCTCGGCGCGACGCGACGCCCGCATCGGCAAGCAACTTTTGGAGACGAACCAATGCCATGGGCTAGGCCGAATACGCTCGAAACCGTCAGGTGAATGCGACTCGTGCCTCGCGGCGCGAGCCAAGACGGGCACCCGTCAAACCGGGGGCAACGTCTTGCGAAGGCCCGTCACGCGGTCGCCGTCCTTCCACTGGCCGCGGGACTTAAGGACTGCGACGCGCTCAAACCGCTTGAGAACGTTGCGCTTGGCGCCGGTGGTTCCGGCCGCCGCACGAAGACTGCGATGCTGCGACATAAACTAAGAATGAATCATGCCCCGGTCCGTTGCGACAAGGGGCCGTGTTGGTATCAAATCCACGGCTTTCAGCAAAGGGGTTTTTCCACTGATCTTCCCCCCAGAGCAGGGGCGCACCCGCCGAAGACGTCCACGCCTGAACTTTGCTGTTCCAAACCCTGGATTGAGGGTTCCCCGTGGTGCCGTCCGAAGCCGGAAGGAAGATGTTCCATCAGCCAGCCTGACCCAGTCCCAAGTCCACCAACCGATGATTGTTGTCATGGGCGGTCGGTCCCACCCAACCCTCGATGGTGTACCATGCACTGAGCCCCAGCCCGCCCATTTCGAGGTGCGATGACCCGTCCATGAACACGGACGACGTGGTCTGCGATATCGCGCGCGTCACCGAAGGCCCCAAGAAGCCCACGATAGCCACCCAGATGGCCATGGCAGACCTCCACCCACCCGGCCCTGTCCAACGATCAAGGCGACCCGTTGAATCGCCGCGGATTCTGAAGTTCATGCGTCCATTGATGGACGGGTCATGACCCTTTTGGACATGACTCGCATCACGTGATGCATCGCACGATGCCAAGCTTTTCTTACAAGAAACCTGATCGCAGGGAATGTGCCGCAACGCATTCGTACCCCCTGTTCGGCAGCCATGCCGTCCAAGCCGGCTCGGCCCGTACGTCCGAAAGAATCGGGTCGGAAGTTAACGGGAGCGAGGGAGCGCTCATCAGGCCCCGCATCCGCGCGTTGGCCACAGGTGCCGGGGCGACCGCGACGATGGGTTCTCCTGACACCTGGGCTCCTTCGCAACCCTCCGCCGTCCCAAGGCGCCGCCCTGCATGACGGCGAAGGGGGTGGGGGCTGGAACGGCCCCTTGCACCCGCAGGCCACTGGGGGAAAGGATGGTCGCAGCGGTTCCCGTCATGCGTCGCCTTGCCGTCATTCCATGGGTTGCCCTCCTCCTCGGGGCGGTTTGTTTCCGCATGGGGGCGGCCGTCACGCCGCCTCCAGACGCCGACCAGCACTGGGCCTTCCAAGCGCTTCGCGTAGCAACGCCTCCCGCCGTCTCCAACGTCGAATGGTGCCGCAACGAGCTCGATCGCTTCGTCCTCCGGCGCATGGAGGCCGAGGGGATCGCGCCGCCAGCCCCCGCCGACGCCCGCACCTTCCTGCGCCGCCTTGCCTTCGACCTCGTTGGCCTGCCCCCCACATTCGACGAGGTCCGCGCCTTCGAGACGCATTGGGCACGCGACCCGGACGCGGCCGTGGCCTTGGCAGCGGACCGCCTGCTGGCCGACCCGCGCCACGGCGAGCGCTGGGGACGGCATTGGCTCGACCTGGCGCGCTACTCGGACACCAAGGGCTACGTCTATGCCCGGGAGGAATCCAAGTTCGTCCAGGCCGTGGCCTACCGCGACTGGGTGGTGAACGCGATCAACCGCGACCTTCCCTACGACCGGTTCATCCAGCTCCAGGTCGCCGCCGACCAGCTCGTCCCGCCCGGCTCGCCGGACCTCGCGGCCATGGGCTTCCTCACCTTGGGCCGCCGCTTCCTCGGCGTGACCCATGACATCATCGACGACCGCATCGACGTCGTGTGCCGGACCACCCTCGGCCTCACGGTGTCGTGCGCGCGGTGCCACGACCACAAGTACGACCCCATCCCCACGGCCGACTACTACTCGTTGTATGGCGTGTTCGCGGCGTCGGCCGACAGGGCGGTCCCATTGCAACCGAGCGACGACGCCGAGCTGGCCAAGCGGCGCAAGGCCTACGCCGACGCCTATGCCAAGCGCCGCGCCGAGGCCGAGGCCCGCCTCGCCACCCGCGTTGAGGACTACCTCCGCGCCCAGCTTTCGCTCAAGGACTACCCCGAGGAGGGCTTCGACCAAATCCTCACCGACGCCGACATCATCCCGCATTCGGTGCGGCGGTGGCGGGATTGGCTGGCACGGCCGGGGCCGGTCCAGGCGCGGGTGTTTGGGCCGTGGCTGGCCGTGGCGGCGCTGGACGCGGCGGACGGGAACGGCTTCGAGATGGCGGCGCGCGCGGCGATCGCGGCGCGGGCTCGCGATGCGTCGGTCCACCCGCTCGTTGCCGAGGCATTGAAGGCTCCGCTCCGGGGCAAGGGCGACGTCGCGGCCGCCTACGGGAAGGTGTTCCGCAACGCCCATGAACGCCGCGACGCCACGAACGCCCCGCCCGAACTGGCCGAGCTGGTGGCGTTCCTACGCGACCCCCTCGGGCCCGCGCGCATCCCCGACGGCGACCTCGTCAACATCGAGTACCTCGTCCCCACGTCCGTGACCGAGGAGCTGGGCAAGTTGCAGGGCGACATTGACCGACGCCTGTTCGACCTAGGCCTGCCGATGGCGGTCGTGTCGGAAGACAAGCCCGACATCACCCTGCCGCGGGTGTTCCGGCGCGGCAGCCCGTCGCAGCCCGGAGCGGAGGTGCCGCGCCAGTTCCTTCGGGTGTTGTCGCGTGGGAACCGCGCGCCGTTCACGCAAGGGAGCGGCCGACTGGAGCTGGCCCGCGCGATCACGGACCCGTCGAACGGCCTCGCGCTGCGGACGATCGTGAACCGCGTGTGGCAACATCACTTCGGGACGGGGCTGGTGCCGACGTCGAGCGACCTGGGGCTGCGGGCGGGGCTGCCCAGTCATCCGGAGCTGCTGGAATGGCTGGCGGGGCGGTTCCTCGCGGAGGGCCGGAGCCTCAAGGCGCTGCACCGGCTCATCGTGTGCAGCGCGGCCTACCGCGCGACGGGGCTGGGCGGGCATCCATCGGACCCGGCCCGGCGGTTGTTGTCGGCGTTTCCGAGGCAACGGCTGTCGTTCGAGACGCTGCGCGACTCCATGCTGGCGGCGAGCGGCGAGCTGGACGGGCGCATGGGCGGCACGACGCAGCCGTTGCTCGACGCCCAGAGCCGGCGCCGGACGTTGTATGCGTTCGTGGACCGCCAGTTCCTGCCGGGCGTCCTGCGCACGTTCGACTTCGCGAACCCGGACCTGCACGTGTCGGTGCGCCACGAGACGACGGTGCCGCAGCAGGGGTTGTTCTTCCTCAACGGCCCGTTCGCCGCGCAACGGGCGCGGGCGCTGGCGTCTCGAACCCGCGCCTTGCCGCCCGCGACCCGCGTGGCGGCGTTGCACCAAGCGTTGTTCCAGCGCGAGCCCACGGCCGCCGAGACGTCGGCCGCGCTGCGCTTCATCCAGTCCGCCGAGGCCGGCGAGCCGCCCGAGCCGGACCCGTGGAAGCCCGGCGCGTGGTCGCAGGGCACGGGCGAGGTGGACGTCGCGTCGGGGTCGGTGCGCGGCTACAAACCCTTGCCCCGCTTCACCGGGTCCGCATGGCAAGGGGCCGAGGCGTGGCCCGGCGGCGACACCGGCTGGGCGCGCCTCACCGCCGACGGCGGCCATCCGGGCAACACCCGCGCCCAGGCCGTCGTCCGGCGTTGGACCGCCCCGGCGGACCTGCGCGTCACCATCGAGGGCACGCTCCGGCACGAGGTGGCCGAGGGCGACGGCGTGCGCGGCTTCATCCTCGCACCGCGCGTGGGAATGGTGGCTAGCAACGCCGTCCACAAGGCCTCCGTGGTGATGAAGGCCGGCCCGCTCGACGTGCGGGCGGGAGAGTCGATCGACTTCGTCGTGGACATCCGCGACGGGCTGAACTCGGACCAGTTCCTGTGGGCTCCCGTGGTCGTCGCCGGCGAACGCCGATGGGACGCCGCCAAGGACTTCTCGGGCCCGCCACGCACGGACGAGCGCCTGCGTCCGTGGGAGCAGTACGCCCAGGTGCTCCTGCTCTCGAACGAGATGGCCTTCGCCGATTGAACCACCACCCGGCGCCAGGTCCACCGGCTTCAACGCACCGCTTCTCGAAAACCCCAACCCCACGAACGCCATGATGCCACGACCCACCCGACGCGACTTCCTTCGCCTGTCCGGCATGGGGCTGGGGGCGATGTCCATCGGCCTCCTGGACCCCACGCTGGCGTCGGCGCGGGCTGCGGACGTGGCCGCCTCGCCCTTGTCGGCGCGGCCCTCGCATTTCCGGCCGCGCGCGCGTCGCGTCGTGCACTTCTTCCTCAACGGCGGGCCGTCGCACGTGGACACGTTCGATCCCAAGCCGGCGCTGGCTCGCCATGCGGGAAAGGTGTTGCCGGCCGGCAACCTGCGCACGGAACGCAAGACCGGGACGGCGTTCCCGTCGCCGTTCGCCTTCAAGCCCCGGGGCCGAAGCGGACTGGAGATCAGCGACGCCTTCGAGCGGACGGCGGCGCACGCGGACGACATCGCGGTCATCCGCTCGATGTACGCCCACGTGCCCAACCACGAGCCCTCGCTGATGCTGATGAACTGCGGCGACAACGTGCAGGTGCGGCCGTCGTTCGGGGCCTGGACGCTCTACGGGCTGGGGACGGAGAACGCGAACCTGCCGGGATTCGTCGCGCTATGCCCGGGCGGCATGCCCATCAAGGACGCGGAGAACTGGCAGTCCGCGTTCCTCCCAGGCGTGTTCCAGGGGACGTTCGTGGACCCGCAGCACCGGGACGTGAGCAAGCTGATCGAGCACATCCGCAGCCCCCACGCCGCGACGACCGTGCAACGCCGTCAACTGGACCTGTTGCACGAGCTGAACGCCGCCCACGCGGCCGCCCGGGGCAACGACCCCCGTCTCGAGGCGCGCATCGAGTCCTTCGAGCTGGCCTTCCGCATGCAACTGGAGGCCACGGACGCCTTCGACCTGTCGCGCGAGCCCGCCCACGTGCGCGCCGCCTACGGGGACACCGTGCACGGCCGGCAGACGCTGATCGCCCGGCGCCTCCTGGAACGTGGCGTGCGCGTCGTCCAGTTGTGGCACGGGGCCGGGCAACCGTGGGACCACCACGACAACATCGAGGGCAACCTCCGCAAGCACGCCGGCGAGATCGACGGGCCCATCGCGACGTTCATCCAGGACCTCAAGCAACGCGGCCTCTTCGAGGACACGCTCATCCTGTTCGGGGGCGAGTTCGGGCGCACGCCCACCGTGGAGCTGGGCGACAGCGGCAAGTCCAAGCTCGGGCGCGACCACAACCACTACGGCTTCTCCGTGTGGCTGGCCGGCGGCGGCGTCCGCGGCGGGGTCGCCCACGGGGCCACCGACGAGTTCGGGTTCAAGGCCGAGCAAAGCCCCACGTCCGTCCACGACCTCCACGCCACGATGCTTCACCTCCTGGGGCTGGACCACGAGCGCCTCACGTTCCGCCACGCCGGACGCGACTTCCGCCTCACGGACGTCGCCGGCGAGGTGGTGCGCCCCATCCTGGCTTGAATCACCGGTGCAACGGCCAAGCCGCGGCATCCGTGCCTCGCGGGAGCACCGCCGGCCGAGGACGAATCACGCACGACAGGTCCGCGTGATTGCCCACAAAGGCTCAGGACTCCTGGCCTCATGGAAGCGGAGTGGCACCCAGCGGCTCACGGATGAGACGGCGGTCGGTGCCCCGATTGGACGGCCACGGCGGCGGCGGGAAGGAGCCTCGCGTGAAGCCACCAACCCACGAAGGCCGTGCGGGTTCCGGGCGGACGTGTCAGACCTCTGCAGACTCCGCGGCTCTGTGAACCTAGAAGCGGCAGTTGGTCCGTCTGTAGGCCGCGTGCCCTCACGCGGCGGCTTCGATGCCTCGTGCCCGGTGCGCCGGGTCAGGGGACCCGGCCTACAGCCGAACCGGGCCTACCTCGACCTCACCCGCAGGGTGAGCCCCTGGGTTCCTGTCCATGAGCCCATCCGACCCGATGGGGAGGGCGTTTCCTCGTTTTGGCACCCTCTTTGACTGCCGATTTCAGGATGAAGGACCTTTCCCAAGGCTCGCGTGGATGGGCTGGAGGATGGCCTCTCGCGGAGACCCGGAGATCACGGAGCGGCGCTTCAAGCCCCATCTCCCCTCTGTCCCTTGAGCCGTCCCCCATGCTTCCATCTCGCCCATGTTGTTCCCGTCCTTGAAGAACCCCATGGCATGGCTGTGGCTGGCCACGGGCCCGGCGTGGTGCGGCGTCACCTGGAAGACCGAGTCGGCCGCCTTCGCCATCGATGATCGCGG
>JBJSZF010000174.1:0-2490 GCA_046090125.1 Verrucomicrobiota bacterium | reverse complement strand
GGCGGCGGCCTCGTCGGCGGTGGGGATCTCGTGGACGGGCCCCGTGGCGGCGTAGTCGCTGGCCCCGTGGCCGTCGTTCTCCAGCGAGTTGAAGTAGGCGAAGAGCTGGAAGTAGTCGCGCTGGGTGAACGGGTCGAACTTGTGGTCGTGGCATTGGGCGCAACCCACCGAAAGGCCCAGCCACGCCGTGCCCGTGGTGTTGACGCGGTCGATGGCCGACTCGATGCGGAACTCCTCGGGGTCGATCCCGCCCTCGTGGTTGACCTGGGTGTTGCGATGGAACCCGGAGGCGATGACGGCGTCCCGCCCCTCCGATGCGAGGAGGTCGCCGGCCACCTGCCAGCGGGTGAACGTGTCGAAGCCGAGGTCGGCGTTGAACGCGCGCACGACCCAGTCGCGGTACGGCCAGATGGGCCGGGGACCGTCGATGCTGTAGCCGTTGGAGTCGGCGTAGCGCGCGACGTCGAGCCACCAACGCGCCCACCGCTCGCCGTGGCTGGGCAACGACAGGAGGCGCTCCACCTCGGCCCCCACCCGCGTCCGGGCCGGGCGCGCCAGGAAGGCGTCGATGTCGGCGCGCGTCGGCGGAAGCCCCACGAGGTCGAGGTGAAGCCGCCGCAGGAGGACGCGCGGATCGGCCATGGGCGCGGGATCCAGACCTTCCTGGCCGAGCCGCTCGTGGATGAAGGCGTCGATGGGGTTCCGGGTTTCCCAGTCGCGGGGAGCCACGGTTGGAACGGACGGGCGCTTCACCGGAACGAAGGACCAATGCTGGTCCGGCGACGGTGCCTCGTCCGCGGGCGACGGCGCGCCGGCGGCGACCCAGTCGCGCAGGAGCCCCACCTGGCCGGCGTCGAGCGCTGGCCGCTTGTAGGGCATGCGCGCGATGGACGCATGCGTGCCCTCGACGACCTGGAGGAGCGGGCTTGAATCGGGTGGGCCGGGCTGGAGAACGGGGCCGTGCTCGCCGCCTTGGCGAAGGTGGGCGGCGGTGTCGAGCAGGAGGCCGGACTTGCGCGCGGACGGCCCGTGGCATGAAACACAATGGCGGGCCAGCAACGGCTTGATGTCGCGAAGGTAGTCCGGCGCCGCCATGAGGCAGCCGGCGGACAACATCCATCCAAGGGCAAACGCGACCCGGGGCACTTGGACAGGCTGCCATCGAAGCCCCGCACGGGCAGCAGGTTTTTCGACGGCGCGGGGCGGGGGGCGGGAAGCGAGGGGCGGGAAGCGGGGGGCGGGCCGTGAACATCCCCAAACCACGTGGCAGCGCCGTCCCGGCGCTGGGCGAGGCAGCCTCGATTCACGGGACAGAGAATCCGAGACAAGAACCGCAACGCCTCCACGGCGCGCCGGACTACCTCTCCCCCGTCCCAGTCCGAGCACTCATCCTCACCGGGGAATCACCCCTGTTTGCTGCCCCGTTTTTCGTGGCAAACCCGCTCGAAGGCTGGCGGCCCGATGGGAGACATCATAGACTAGACGCAGACTAATTGGACGGAAGACCACCATGAGCACGTTGTCCACTTCGGTGCCTCTTGCCGAGGCCAAGAGCAAGCTCTCCGAACTCGTGGAGCGAGTCCGCCGCGGTGAGGAGTTCATCATTACCCGGCATGACGCGGAGATTGCGCGGCTCGTGCCCGCCAAGAGGCCTGCCCTGGCCGAAGTGGGCGAGGCCATTGCCCGGATGCGCGCCGGGCGGCCCGGCCGACACGCCACGGCGGCCGAACTCCGGGACTGGAAGGCGGAAGGCCGCCGATGAACGGCGCGTTTGTCCTCGACTGTTCCGTGACGATGGCTTGGTTCTTCGCGGACGAGGCGACTCCTGGCACGGATGCACTGCTCGACCACTTGAGCAGCGGGGGGCACGCGATGGTTCCACGACACTGGTTCCTGGAGGTGGGTAACACGTTGCTCATGGGGGAACGCCGCAAACGATGCTCGGAGGCGGACGCTGCAAACTTCCTCGGAATCCTCCGGGCCTTGGCGATTGAGCCGGACCCCGAACCGATGGCCCCCGTCGCGGCGTCGGCGCTCGCTCTGGCGCGTGGCCATGGGCTGACCCTGTACGATGCCGCCTACCTGGACCTGGCGATGCGGTCCAGTCGGCCGCTCGCAACGCTCGACAAGGAGCTTCGCACGGCGGCGAGGAAGGTCGGGGTGAAGTGCCTGCCCGAACGGATCTGATCGGGGCATCCGTACCGGTCCCGCATTACTTACCTGGCCCTCGGATCCGCTCCGCGAACTCCTTCCATTGCCCTCGTTCCTCGGCCCGTCGCCAGAACCGCCGCACCCTTGCGCCAGGGATCCGTACTTCACGCAGGCATCTTTCCGGCCACTTCCACCAACGGCTACCCGAGGCGCCGTGTCGCCATCGCCGCCACCCCGTGCCGTCCCCAATCCCATGTCTTTCACCCTGAAATCGGCAGTCAATGAGGGTGCCAAAACGAGTGAACGCCCTTCTCATCGGGTCGGATGGGCTCATGGACA
>JBJSZF010000173.1:0-4773 GCA_046090125.1 Verrucomicrobiota bacterium | reverse complement strand
TGGCGGTGGCGGCGGCGAGGGCGAGCCAGCGCAGCCCGCGACCATCCGCCACCCCCGCCACGCCCGGATCTTGGTTCCATCGATTCGTGTTCATGTGTGTCCTTCGATTCCTTTCGTGGGGAAAGGTTGCCTGCGCGACGTGACCGCACCCTTTCCCGGACATTACAGGTTTGTAAGGCGGCGGGCCGGGACGGATGCAGGGCGATGGACTCCGGCGGCGTTGGTGCGCTCACCAACGGCTGCTGGCGGCCAACCCTCCCGATTGCTTCGGGTGCATCCCGAAGTGGTACGTGATCCCCGAACAGCCATGGATGGCCCAACGCTAGGAGCGCGGATGTCCCCGGCCGGGGCGAGGAGGCCCGTCGGTTTGGGCATGGAGGCAGCGCCCGAGGACGGGCGCGCTCCCGGCGTGCTCCCGGCGTGCTTCCTACCCGCGACGTCCAGCAACCCCCTCCTCACCCCGCCTGCCATTCCCAACATTCCCGTAACGCCCGCGTCATGGCACGGTCTTCCCCCATGCGCCCTTCGGACGCCCTGCCGACGGGTTTTTGCCATGAAATTGAATGTTTTCCTCCCGTTGCATGCGGGCCGTTGGACGGCCGCGTGCGTGGTCGTGTCGCTGGCCGCGTTGGCCCACGCGCAGGTGGTGATCAACGAGGTCTTCTACCACGCCCCAGGCGACCTCGACGACCTGCAATGGGTCGAGCTGCACAATGCGGGGCCGCAGGCGGTGGACCTGGGCGGATGGTCGTTCAGCAAGGGCGTGAAGCTCACGTTCAAGCCCGGCACGCGCATCGAGCCCGGCGGCCATGTCGTCGTCGCCCGCAACGCCCAGCGCTTCGCCCAGTTCCATGACGTGCCCGTCGTGGCCACCTTTGCGTCCAAGATCAGCCGCAAAGGCGAGCGCATCGAGTTGTCCGACCCCTCCGGCAAGTTGGTGGATGCGGTGACGTTCTCGGACAAGGCCCCGTGGCCCAAGGGGGCCGACGGCGCCTCGGGCTCGCTGGAGCGCATCTGCCCGACATCCCCCGGCGACGACGCGGCGAACTGGGTGGCGTCGCCCCTTTCGAGCGACCGCGAGACGCCGTCGGGCACCCCGGGGCGTCGCAATGCGGGCCATGCCGCCGCGTTGCCCCCCGTGGTGACGGCCGCCCGCTTTTCACCCGCGTTGCCCGCCACGAACCAACCCGTGTCCGTCGAGGCGGAGGTCCGGTCCGAGCCCGCCGCACAAAGGGTGGAGTTGGTCTATCGAGTGGCCGGTCCGGGCAAGGAAGGCGACGAGGTGGTGGTGCCCATGGGAGCGGCCGGACCGGGTCGTTACCAGGCGCAGGTTCCCGCCCAGCGGGCGGGCAGCGTGATCCGGATGCAGGTCCGTGCCACGGGCGCGAACGGGGTCGTTCGAGCGTTCCCCGCGTCCACGGAACCGGCCCCGGCGTTGTCGGCGTTCGTGCCATGGCCCGTGGCGGAATCGGCCCTCCCGCAGGCATGGATCCTTCACACGGCCCCGGAGGAATCGAAGGCGGCGCAGGCGCGCGCGCAGTCGGTGGGGCGCGGCCCCATGGAAATGTTCTTCGGGCCGCCCCCGGACCCCGAGGGCGAGGCCCGAGAGAAGGCGCGCCGGGCGTTGGAGCAACGGCTGGACCTGTCGCCAATGTGGTTCGCGTGGACGGTCCGCTTGGCCTCCGACGACCCGGGCCGTGCCGTGGCATGGCGTGCGTGGATGAAGGAGAAGCTGGCGGCGCGCGCGAAGCTGATGGACGCGGCGCTGGACGGGCCCGGCATCGAGGACCGGGTGGAGAGCCTGCCCGGGGTCGCGGACGCGTTCATGGAGGCCTTGGCGAAGGAGGCGGCGAACCGGTTGCCAGAGGCGCGCCGCGCGGAATGGGCGGCGTGGCGGGAGGCGCGTCGGGGCGCGTCCAACGAGGGCATGATCACGAGCCGCGCGGACCTGGAGGCGGCGTGGCACTTGGTGACGCTGGAGGGGGAGGCCGCGCCCGGAGTCATTGCGAAGGCGCACGAGGCCCTGCTTCGGCTCGATGGCGAGCGGGAGAAGATCCTGGCGGAGGTCCGGGCGGGGACGGGCAAGGCGCGGTTGTTCCGGGAGCAACGCGACCGCGCGGAGGCGTTGGGGGACTCGCTACGGCCGACGTTGAAGCCCTTGTTGGACGCGGAGGCCAACGAGCGGTTGGCGCGTCTGGGCGATGCGCAGCGGGAGGTGATCGTGGGGCTGCGCCGGAAGCGCGAGGGCGGTCCGGGTGGACGGCGTGGCGGGTTCCCGCCGGGCGGTCCGGGCGGCCGTGGGGGGTTCAACCCGTTTGGGGGCACACCCCAGCCGAAGGGCGGGTTTCGGTCGGCGATGGCATGGCGGGACCCGGCGACGGGCACGTTGGCGTTCTTTGACTTCGTGCAGGTGAACGGGCGGAAGGGCGGGCAGAAGGTGCATCTTGGGGACGGCGGGTCGCTGGACGGGATGACGACGTTCGCCTTGATCTACGAGGAGACGACGGCGGCGTTGGTGGAGCCGCTGGCCTTCGAGATGTACCGACGGGCCGGGATGGCGGTGCCACGTAGCGAGCACGTGCGCCTGCACGTGGACGGCAAGCCGCAGGGATACGTGGTGTTGGTGGAGCAACCCAACCGCGCCTTCCTGCGCCGAAGCCGGATCAACGACAAGGGCCACATGTACAAGCTGCTGTGGTTTGGCGGCGACCTCGTGGGCCAGCACGAGAAGCACACGCGCCGCAACGAGGGCCACGCGGGCCTCAGCGCCGTCGTCGAGGCGCTCGGCAAGGCATCGGGCGACGCCCAGTGGGACGTGATCCAGCGGAACTTCGACGTGGACCAGGTCGCGGGCTACTTCGCCGTGAACACCGTGCTGTCGCACTGGGACGGCTTCTTCAACAACTACTTCGCCTACCACGACTCGGAGGGGACGGGGCGTTGGATGATGTTCCCGTGGGACCAGGACAGCACGTGGGGCCTGCGGGCGATGATGTTTGGAGACCAGGTCTTCCACACGATGCCACTGACGTTCGGGATGACCGGCGACGAGCCGGTAGAGGGCGGCTGGTGGCGCGGGCCGGGGTTCTTCTCCGGGCCGTTGCTGGCGAACCCGCGGTTTCGGCAGGTCTTCCTGCGCCGGGTGCGGACGATTCTGGAGACGGTGTACACGGAGCCGTTGATGGGGCGGTGGCTCGACGAGACAGCGGCGCGCCTGGTGCCGGAGGCGCGGTTCCGGGCGGCGGCGCAAGGGCAGGACCCGGACCGGGCGGTCGCGCAGCTCAAGTCGGATATCGAACGGTGCCGCCAGCACGTGCGGCTGCGGCGGGAGTTCTTGTTGGGCCAACCGGAGCTGAAGGGGTTGGCGCGGCCGTAGGGGGCGGCCGACGGCGGGCGACGTGAGGGGGCGATGGGTTCCGGTGGTTTCGCGTCGCCCACCACCGGCTCCCTGCAGACATCCCTCCGGCACGCCGCCGGGCAACGACCTCAGAGGAGGCGTTGCGTGGTCCTTGCGTTCGTTGCGGCCATTCCGGCGACGTTCAGGCCATGCGCCATGAGGCTGGCAGCACGGGCGTCGCGCCCGGCTGGGTGCAGACGTAGGCGGCGACATCCGTGGCGCGGGTGAGGATCGCGCGGGCCTCCCACTTGAGGAGCAGGCCCATGATGAGAACCGCCGTGAACGCATCGCCCGCGCCCACGGCATCCCGGACGTCCACCGAGCGGCCGGGCTCGGTCGTCCACGTGTCCTCCAGCAAGAGTCCGGCCCCTCGCGCTCCCAGCGTCAGCGCCACGGCTCGCAGCCCGAATCGTCCGGCCACGGCCCGAACCTGCCCTTCCACGCTCCCCGCCCATCCGAGCTGCGCCGACAGCACCGGAAGCTCGTCCTCGTTGAGCTTCAGGACGTTGGCCCCCCGCAACGATTCCTCGATCACGTCGGGCGCATGGAACGGCGGCCGCAGGTTGATGTCGAAGACGCGCAACGCGTCGGCCCGGACTTCCTCCAGCAAGGCGTGGACGGCGGCCCGCGCCCCGGGCGTTCGCTGGGCCAAGGTTCCAAAGCACACGGCGTCGGCCGTCGCCACCCGGACCCGCGACGCCGAGCCCGCCTCGCCCGCCGTCAGCCGGTCCCACGCCACGTCCCGCACGATGTCGAACCGCGGATGCCCGGACGCATCGACCTCCACGTGGACGGTGCCGGTGGGGACGCCGGCAAGGGCCTCGATGGCCTCGGTGTCCAGGCCGCGGGATTGGAGGATCGACACGGCCTGCCGCCCGAGGGGGTCGTTGCCCACGCACGACACCACGGCGGCGCGTGCGCCCAGCGCGGCGGCATGGCAGGCGACGTTGGCAGGAGCGCCGCCGAGCTGCGGCCCGGCGGGCAACAGGTCCCACAGCAACTCGCCGAGGGACACCACGAACGGCCGTTGGGCTGCGGCGGGGGAACTCATGCGTGGGACGGGGTCGGGCTGGCGGCGGTCGGGCTCGGTTCCTTGCCACCGGCTTGACCGTCGGCCGCGTCGTTCGGCTGGCCGGGCCGTGCGTGCGATTGCAAGGACGCGAACACGACGTACACGACGGGGATCACGAAGAGGGTCAGGACGGTGGAGGTGACCATGCCGCCCACGACGGCGACGCCCATGGGGCGCCGGGACTCGGCCCCGGCTCCGAAGCCGATGGCGATGGGGAGGATGCCCGCCACGGTGGAGAGGGCGGTCATGAGGATGGGCCGCAGGCGGACGATGCCGGCCTGGACCATGGCCTCGACGGGGTCGA
>JBJSZF010000172.1:0-1987 GCA_046090125.1 Verrucomicrobiota bacterium | reverse complement strand
CCCCCAGCCAGCCGACGGGCCAGCAACGCCGCCAACCTCGCATCAAGAGACGGGCCCCGCCTTCTAGCCCCGCCTCGCCCGCCGCAGTTCGAGCAGGGTGCATGACGGATTTGTTGTTCCAACGCGTTTTGCTGCTTTTCTTTGACTTGGGTAGCTCGTTACATAGCTACACATGAGCGCCCCATCGAAAAAAACGCAAATCCTCGCCCAAATCGCCGCCATCCAATCCATGGAGCCAGGCAAGCTCTCCAAGTATCAGCACCGGGGCCGTCCCAAGGACTCCGCCTCCTACTACCGCCTCCAAGTCTGGTCCGACGGCAAGAACCACACCCGCTACGTCCGCCCAGAGGAACTGCCCGCCCTCCAAGAGGCCGTCGACGGCCACGCCCGCTTCCGGGACCTCGTCGAGCAGTACGCCAACGTCGTCATCGCCGAGACCCGCCAGCGTCTGGACGACCCCTCAAAAAAAAAGACCCTTCGCTACACGTCGCATTCCAGGACGAGGTCTCCCGAGCCCTCAAGCCCTTCATGACCGTTGCACCCAACTCCCCCCTCCAGCTCGAGGTCCTGTTCCGCGACGCGCTCATGGCAGCCGGCCGCGCACTCTTCGCCCCCCTTCTCCAGCAGTGCATCGACCGCATCGACGAACAGCACCAGGCCCCGCCCGGCCATCGATGCATCGGCCGCCGCCCCGTCACCCTGGCGACCCTCTTCGGGGAGGTCCGCGTCCTTCGCGACTACTACATCGCCGAGCCCGCCGCCGCCCAACGCGGGCATTGCCCGGCCGACGCCGCCATGGGGCTGGAGGGCTTCACCACCGCAGCCCTCGCGCGACTGGTCACGCGGGCGGCAGCCCAGCAGCCCTATGGGTCCGCCAGCCGCGACCTCGCCGAATATGGGGCCGTCCACGTCGATGAACGCCAGATCCAGCGCCTGGTGAAGCGGCTGGCGCCGGCCGTTGACCCTTGGCTGGCCGGCCTCAAGCCGGCGTCGGCGTCGGTTCCCGTGATGTACGTCAGCTGCGATGGCACCGGCACCCCCATGCGCGCCCAGGAACTGGAGGGTCGCAAGGGCAAGCAAGCCGATGGCACCTCCAAGACCCGCGAGGTGAAGCTTGGCGTGGTCTTCACCCAGCATCGCACCGACCCCGATGGGTTCCCCGAGCGCGACCCCGACTCCACCTCCTACGTGGCCAGCTACGAATCGTCGTCGGAGTTTTCCCTGCGCCTGCTGGCGGAGGCACGCCGGCGCGGCCTGGGCGGGGCCGGGGAGGTGGTGTTCATCAGCGATGGCGCCGCGTGGGCGGAGGACGCCGCCACCACGTGCTTCCCCGGCTCCACGAGCATCCTGGACTTCTATCACGCCAGCGAGCGCATCCACGAGCTGGCCAATGGGCTTGGGGTG
Source organism: Verrucomicrobiota bacterium (assembly GCA_046090125.1). Taxonomy (GTDB): domain Bacteria; phylum Verrucomicrobiota; class Verrucomicrobiia; order Limisphaerales; family UBA9464; genus UBA6176. Next base: position 583 of record JBJSZF010000172.1, on the reverse strand, counting down.
GCGGACGGCAAGGCCCAGGCGGAGGACTGGAAGAAGAAGCTGCTCGCCGAAGGGGTGGGGAAGGTGATCGAGGAGGCCCAGGCCATGCGAGACCGGGGGTGCGTGGACCCCAAGGCGGTGGAGGAGAACCTTGGCTTCCTGGGCCGCCACCGACAGCGGATGTTGTATGGCACGTATCGCAAGAGGGGCTGGTTCATCGGCAGCGGCGTCGTGGAGGCAGGATGCCGGACGGTGGTTGGGACGAGGCTCAAGCAGTCCGGGATGTTCTGGTCGGAGGCGGGAGCGACCGGGGTCCTGGACTTCCGCACCCTGCTGCTGAGCGGACGCTTCGATGACTTCTGGAGAGACCGTGCCAACGCCCACGCTGCGAGGAACGACGTTTTGACCCTCGGAGCCTAGCAGCCAAACAACGAATCGGTCGTGCACCCCGTCGCCGCCGTCGCCGCTCCCAAGGCTCGACACCCCCGGTGCGCCCGATACCCTCCCCGGCCTTGATGAACAAGACTCCGCATGTCGCCGTCGTCGGCGCCACCGGGGCCGTCGGCGTCGAGATGCTCAACGTCCTCGAGCGTCGCCGGTTCCC
>JBJSZF010000171.1:0-6227 GCA_046090125.1 Verrucomicrobiota bacterium | reverse complement strand
GGGTGGCTGGGGGCGAGCCTCAGCGGCGAGGGCCATGGGCCGGTGCGCGTGGGGGCCGTCCGGGTGCGGCTGCCGACGGGCAACCCGGAGGACATGGACGGGGACGGGTTGCCGGACGACTGGGAGCGGGCGTTTGGGTTGTCGGCGGCGGTGGCGACGGGCGAGGACGGCCCGGATGGGGACCCGGACGGCGATGGATTTGGCAATCGAGTGGAATGGGCGACGGGGTCGAGCCCGAGGTTGGCGACGGAGCCGGGGCTTGCGCTGCGCGTGGAGCGGGTGGGCGCGGGGACGTTGAGGCTGCGTTGGCCAGCTCGGCTTGGGGCGGTGGACCTGCGTCGTGCGCCGACGCTGGACGGGCCGTGGGCGAGCGTCGCGGGGTTTCCAAGGCGCGGCGACGGGCCATGGGACGAGGCGGAGGTGCGCGCGACGGAGGAGGGAGGGTGGTTCCGGCTTCATGCGGAATGACGGACGCGGTGGGACGTCGGAAGACATGGGCCGCGCGGGGAAGAGGGTGGTTGCTTCCGTTTGACCGTCTCCCATACGGTGCGGCCACGAGAACGGCATGAAGGTCTGGATTGACGGTCAACTGGTGGAGGAATCCGAGGCGAAGGTGAGCGTCTTCGACCACGGGCTGTTGTATGGAGACGGCGTGTTCGAGGGCATCCGGATGTATCACAACCGGGTGTTCCGGCTGAAGGAGCACATCGAGCGCCTGTATTGGTCCGCGAAGGCGATCCTGCTGGAGATTCCGATGACGCAGGAGGAGATGATCCGGGCCTGCGTGGAGACGTGCCGGGCGAACGGGCTGCGCGACGGGTACATCCGGCTGATCGTGACGCGCGGCAAGGGGACGCTGGGGCTGGACCCGCGCCGTTGCCCGCGGCCGTCGGTCATCATCATCGCGGCGACGATCCAGTTGTATCCCGAGAAGTATTACCAGGAGGGGCTGACGATCGTGACGGTGCCGACGACGCGGAACCTGGTGAACTCGGTGAACCCGGCGATCAAGTCGTTGAACTACTTGAACAACATCCTGGCGCGGATCGAGGCCAACAACGCGAACGTGGAGGAGGCGATCCTGCTGAACAGCGAGGGGTTCGTGGCGGAGTGCACGGGGGACAACGTGTTCATCGTGCACAAGGGGCGGTTGATGACGCCGCCGCTCAGCGCCGGGGCTCTGTACGGGATCACGCGCGGCACGGTGATCGACTGCGCCCGCGAGATGGGCATTCCGGTGTCCGAACCCAACCTGACGCGCTATGACGTGTACATCGCCGACGAGATGTTCCTCACGGGCACGGCGGCGGAGATGGTGCCGGTGGTGAAGGTGGACGGGCGGGTGATCGGGGACGGGCGGCCGGGGCCGGTCACCGGGCGATTGCTCCAGGCATTCCGGGAACGGACGCGCGTGGATGGCGAGGTGATCTTTGGCTAGGCGGCCGCCCATGCGGCGCGGGCGTTGCCAAGGTTGGGCGCTTGGAAAGAAGGGGATTTGATTTAGCTTCCCATCAAGTATGCAGTGCCAAGTGTGCAAGCTGGACGAGGCCACGGTGCATCTGACGCAAATTGTCGATGACGACGTGCGCAGCCTCGACCTCTGCGTGGGATGCGCGAAGCAAAAGGGGGTGTCGGACCCGCTGGGATTCTCCTTCGCAGACGTGTTCAAGGAGGCAGCGCCCGAGGCGGCAGCGCCCGAGGAGGCGGCGGTCGGCGAGGCCGAGGCGGACAAGCCAGCGCGGGCGACGCGCGCCGAGGTCCGATGCTCGCGTTGTGGCCTCGGCCACGCGGACTTCAAGAAGACGGGACGCCTGGGCTGCTCCGATTGCTACGAGGCATTCGCCGGCGTGCTCGACGGCATGTTGAAGGGGATGCACAAGGGCATCCGCCACACCGGCAAGGTGACCCAGTCGGCCGTGCATCCGGGAGCGGTGCGCGCCACCCCCGTAACGAGCCCGGGCCGAACGGAGCCCGCGCCGTCCGGCACGAAGGCACCCGAGTTGGATCGGTTGGCCGTCCAGTTGGCTGAGGCGGTGGCCCGCGAGGACTTCGAGGAGGCGGCCCGGTTGCGGGACCAGATTCGGGCCACACAGCCCGCCCCTGCCACGGACCGGCCCCGCAACGAGGCCAAGCCATGAAGATCCTCGACCAACTGGCGCCCGTCTCCGAGGTGAGCCATCGCACGGGCCCACGCGACCGCATCGTGCTGTCCAGCCGCGTCCGGCTGGCTCGAAACCTGCCGCACCTTCCGTTCCCGGGCCACGCCAAGCGTGGGGACCGCCTCAAGGCCCTTGAGCAGCTCATGCCCATTGTGCATGGGCTCGACCCCTTGTCCGGCGGCCTGGCGGAGCCGATGGAGAAGCTCACGGCGTTGGACAAGCAGTTGTTGGTGGAGCGCCACCTCATCAGCCGCGAGCACGCCGCCAAGGGGGTGGGCAGCGGGTTTGTTCTCAACCGCGAGGAGTCCTTGTGCGTGATGGTGAACGAGGAGGACCACCTTCGGATGCAGGCGCTGCGCACGGGCTTGCAGCTTGCGGAGGCCTGGGCCGCCATCGACGCCATCGACACGTCCCTGCAAGGTCGAGTGGAACTCGCGTTCTCGCGCCAGTACGGGTTCCTCACCGCGTGCCCGACCAACCTCGGGACGGGCATCCGGGTGAGCGCGATGCTGCACCTTCCCGGCTTGGTGCTGGCGGAGCAGGTGAGCCAGATCATCCAGGCCGTCGGCAAGCTGGGGCTCGCGGTCCGCGGGCTGTATGGCGAGGGGACCGAGGCGCTCGGCAACCTCTTCCAGGTGTCCAACCAAATGACCCTGGGCGAGTCCGAGCCCGAGATCGTCGAGAAGCTGAACAAGGTCGTGCTCCAGGTCATCGAGCACGAGGACAACGCCCGGAAGTCGCTCCTCGCCAAGAAGCCCCGCTGGGTCTTCAACCACGTCGGCCGCGCCTACGGCGTCCTGTGCAACGCGCACACCATCTCCTCCAAGGAGACCCTCAACCTGCTCAGCCTGATCTGGCTGGGCATCGACGTGGGCCTGCTTCCCGGGGACACGCGCCCCTTGGTCAACGAGTTGTTCCTCGTCACCCAGCCCGCCCATCTCCAATGCCTCTTTGGCACGCAGGAAAAAATGGGCGGAGACGAGCGGGACGTCCTCCGGGCGGACGTCCTTCGTGAGCGGTTGGCCAGCTTGGCGCGACCCGACCATCGGCGACTCGAGCAAGGCCCGGGCCCTGGCGGTTCGCAGCCCGCCCCCTGAGCAAGGCCACCCGACCGGCGCCTCGCACGTCGCGCTGGAATCTCTTTTGACGGACTTGGGACAGGTGGACACAGTGGCCCCAAGGGGTTTCATGCGAGCGCGTGCCCCCGAATTTTCATGAGCGACGACAATCTCAACAGCTTCACCCCCCGTGCCCAGCAGGTCATCGCGTTGGCACGCAAGGAGGCCGACCGTTTCCACCACAACTTCGTCGGCACCGAGCACCTGCTGCTTGGGTTGATCAAGCTGGGGCAGGGCGTGGCCGTGAACGTCCTGCAGAAGATGGGCCTCGACCTCGACACCGTGCGCGCCGAGGTGGAGAAGGAGGTCAAGCCCGGCCCGCCCGCGTCCGTCACCGGGAACATCCCACTGACGCCCCGCGTCAAGAAGGTGCTCTCGCTGGCCGGCAAGGAGGCCAAGGCCCTCAGCCACACCTACGTCGGGACGGAGCACATCCTCCTGGGTCTCCTGCGCGAGGGCGACGGCGTCGCCGCCAAGGTCCTCAAGAACCTCGACGTGGACATCGAGCAATGCCGCCAGGAAATCCTCCGCGAGCTCGACCCGCAGTTCCAGCAAGGCTCGCAGGAGGGCGGCGAGAATGCCGACGAGCAGCTCACCAACGAGGGCGAGGGCAAGGAACCCAAGGGCAAGGGCAAGGGCGAGGGGAAGACCCCCGCGCTCAAGGCGTTCGGGCGCGACCTCACGGAGATTGCCCGCAAGGGCGAGATGGACCCCGTCATCGGCCGCGCCCCCGAGATCGAGCGGGTCATCCAGATCCTCTGTCGCCGCACCAAGAACAACCCCGTTCTCCTGGGCGAGGCCGGCGTGGGCAAGACCGCCATCGTCGAAGGGTTGGCCCAGGAGATCGCGCGCGGCGCCGTTCCTGAAATCCTCCATGAGAAGCGCATCGTCACCCTCGACCTTGCGCTCATGGTGGCCGGCACCAAGTACCGCGGGCAGTTCGAGGAACGGATCAAGGCCGTCATGGACGAAATCCGGCGCAACCGGAACGTCATCCTCTTCATCGACGAGATCCACACGATCGTGGGAGCCGGCTCCGCCGAGGGCACCATGGACGCCTCCAACATCTTCAAGCCCGCATTGAGCCGCGGGGAATTGCAGATCGTCGGGGCGACCACCCTCACCGAGTACCGCAAGTACATCGAGAAGGACTCCGCCCTCGAGCGACGGTTCCAGACCGTCAAGGTCGAGCCCCCGTCCGTCGAGGACGCCATCACCATCCTCAATGGACTCAAGTCCAAGTACGAGGACCATCACAAGGCCGAGTACAGCCCCGCTGCCATCGAGACCTGCGTCAAGCTGTCCGACCGCTACATCACGTCCCGCTTCCTGCCGGACAAGGCCATCGACGTGATGGACGAGGCGGGTTCCCGGGCACGGATTGCGTCGATGCAGCGCCCGCCGGACGTCAAGGACCTGGAGGCCGAGATCGAGGTGCTGCGATCCCGCAAGGAACAGGCGATCAAGGGCCAGGACTTCGAGGTCGCCGCCCAGCTTCGCGACCAGGAAAAGCAGGCCAAGGAACGGCTTGAGAAGACCCTTGCGGACTGGAAACAGGCCAAGGAGGAGAAGCGCGTCCTGGTGAGCGAGGACGACATCCTCCAGGTGGTCGCCAAGTGGACGGGCATCCCGCTGCGGCGCATGGGGCAGTCCGAAACCCAGAAGTTGCTCATGGTCGAGGAGGAGCTCGGAAAGGTCGTCATCGGGCAGCGCGACGCCGTCACGGCGCTGGCCAAGGCGCTTCGGCGGGCACGCACGGACCTCAAGGATCCCAAGCGTCCCATTGGCTGCTTTGCGTTGCTGGGGCCGACCGGCGTGGGCAAGACGCTCCTCGCTCGGACGTTGGCGGAGCAGATGTTTGGGAGCGCCGCCGCGCTCGTGCAGCTCGACATGTCGGAGTACATGGAAAAGTTCACGGTGAGCCGCCTGGTGGGGTCGCCCCCCGGCTACGTGGGCTATGAGGAAGGTGGCCAGCTCACGGAGAAGGTCCGGCGGCAGCCCTACTCGGTGGTCTTGTTTGACGAGATCGAGAAGGCGCACCCGGATGTGATGAACATGCTCCTCCAGATCTTGGAGGAGGGGAAGTTGACGGACTCGCTCGGGCGCGTCGTGGACTTCCGGAACACCATCATCCTTCTGACGTCGAACGTGGGCTCGGACGCCATCCGGAAGCAGGCCACGATGGGCTTTGCCAAGTCCTCGGACGAGGCGGACCACGAGGGCATGAAAGGCCGCATCCTCGAGGAGGCCAAGCGCGCCTTCCGCCCCGAGTTCCTCAACCGTCTGGACGACATCATCGTGTTCCGCACGCTTGGGAAGCCGGACCTCATGCAGATCCTCGAGCTGGAGGCCACCAAGGTGCTGGAGCGCATTCGTCGCAAGAACGTGCGCGTGCTGCTGGACGACAAGGCCCGGGAGTTCCTGATCAACAAGGGGTTCGACCCCCAGTATGGCGCGCGTCCGATGCGCCGTGCCGTCGAGCGCTACCTGGAAGACCCCCTCGCGGAGGAAATCCTCCGGGGGACGTTGATCGCGGAGGGTGACGTTCTGGTGAGTGCTGATGCCGAGAAGCTGACGTTCAACCAGAAGCACGAGGCAGCCGGAGAGCTTCCGGCCGCGACGTGAAGCCCCATCCCTCGGCCGACGTCGGAAGACCCATCACGGTGTTCCGCGTCAGCATCCAGCCTTGAAGCTGGCCGCGACGGGGACACGCTGGGACGAGCATGCCCTCCGCATTGTTGGGACGCCTTCGGGACGTGGTGGTGGACGTCGGGGAAATCACGGTCTTGTGCCGTGACATTCTGGGGTCCCTGCGTCATCGCCGGCCGTCATGGGCGGACTTCCTGTCCCAGGTGCACTTCGTCGGGGTGAAGAGCCAGACCGTGGTCCTCACCACGGGGATGGCGACCGGCATGGTGTTGTGCGCGCAGACGTTCTTCCAGTTTCACAA
>JBJSZF010000170.1:0-8218 GCA_046090125.1 Verrucomicrobiota bacterium | reverse complement strand
CGCTTCCCCCACATCCTCAATGGCTCCGGCACCGCCCTCGCACGCCTCTTCGTCGCCTTGATCGAAACCCACCAGCAGGCCGACGGCTCCATCCTCGTCCCCGAACCCCTGCGACCCTACCTCGGCACCGACGTCATCCCCGTCCCTTGATCGCGTTGGCCAGAACCGGGCCGCGATGCCGTTTTCCCCTGAACCGGCCCAGTTCGCTGCCATCCAGCGTGGAGCACCTCGCCGTGGACCACGAGGGCCGCCCCCGCCCACGAGGGGGCTGCGTGTTCATGGACATCCCCCATGTTCACGCCCGGGCGGCATGACCCGTTCCCAACGGCCAGTTCATCCAGCAGCCATCGGGCCTCCTCGCCCCCCCCATGCTCGTGCCCGGCATGTCCCAGCCATGGTGCGCCCCACGTGGGTCCGCCCCGGCCAGCACGCACCGCAAAGCCTTCCCGTGCCACCGTCGCCAAGCTGCCATGCGTGACACCACCTCCACCGATTGCCAGGCTCCCTGCACCCAGGCCATCCACCCCACCTGCCCCGGCACCCACGCAATGGCCTTTTCCAAACCCTCCCAGCGCCGCATCTCCCGCTCCTGCCAACCGGCCATCGTCCCGCCCATCCCCGACCTCGATCGCCATCCCATGAGCCCCCGCCGAACCATTGCCTGCGCCCCATGGCCCGCCGCCCGCATCGCCGCCCTGAAGCCCAAGGGAAGACACACCCCGGAATCTCCCATCGCCGGACCCACGCCCCTGCCCGGGTAACTCCACCGCCCCGGCTCGCTGCACACGACCGGATGGTCAACGACAATTGTTTCTCCCCCCCCGCATTGCCTCATCCTTTCGGTTACCGAAGGCGGCGGTTGCCTCATGGGTATGTTACTCACGGTGCATGCGAGGATTTCAGCCGATGGGCGTCCAACTGCCGGTGCCCATCGTGGGCATCGACACGGATAACGATGGAGCGTTTATCAACGAGACGCTGGCGTCGTATTGCCGAGAACAGAAGATCGCGTTCACGAGATCCCGAGTGCAGCAGAAGAACGATCAAGCCTGGATTGAACAGAAGAACAGCGCGGTGATTCGGCGGATGGCGGGTCACGACCGCTTGAGTGGACGGGTTGCGGGGCAGGCCTTGGCGCAGCTCCTCCAACTGATCCAGCTGTATGTGAACTTCTTCCAGCCCTCCTTTAAACTCCGTGAACGCGTGCAAGACGGAGCCAAGGTCCGGAAGGTCTACCACGTGCCAGCAACGCCTTGTGTCCGATTGCCGGGGCACCCCGGAGTGAGCTTGGAGGCCAAGGATGCACTGCGGAGGCAGCAGATGGAGTTGGACCCGGCAAACCTCTTACATCGGATCCGCCTTGGGCAATCGGCCTTGGCAACCTTGTCCACGGGTCACCCCGTCGGTGGACCCATCCAGGATAATTTGAAACAATTCCTGGCGAAGCTCCCCGACTCCTGGCGCATGGGAGAGGTCAGGCCAACCCACCAGAAGGAACCCGGCACCCAGCGGGGCTGGCGTACCCGGAAAGACCCCTTCGAGTGGGTGTGGCCGGAAATCCTCAAGTGGTTGCAAAACGAACCGGACGGCACCACGACGTCGCTGCTCAACCCGTTGATCGAGAAGTACCCTGACCGGCGCGACGCTGGCCAGCTTGGATCATGACAGCGACGGGTTTGAGAGTGGCGGTCCACGATGGCCCGGACATGGGTACTGCCGGGCGCGACCGAAGCCATCCATGTAGCGACGATTTCCACACCGAAGCTTTCGACGCCGGGGGAGTCTCCGCTACGGCTCGCTACGCTCGCCTCCGCTGCGATTCCCCCGGCGTTGGAAGGGCTGCCCCCGGCCGACGAGGAGAAATGCCTGGACCGACCGTCAGTTTAGACGGGTACCCTTTCTGATTGAGGCAACGGGGTGGGGAAAATAGTTGTCGTTGTAAAGTCCTCGTCGCGACCACGCTGCTGGACCCGGAGAAGCACCCGCCGGCGGAGATCGCCGCTTTCTACCTGCGGCGATGGCGCATCAAGCTGTCGTTCCGGGACATCAAGACGTCGATGGAGCTGGAGTACCTGCGTGTGGAGAGCCCGGAGATCGCGGCCAAGGAGCAGCTGGCAGGGCTGGTGGCGTACAACCTGGTCCGGGTCACGATGATCGAGGCGGCGTGCCGGCACGGGGCCCCCCTGGATCGCCTGAGCTTCAAGGGGACGGTGGACGGGTTGCGGCATTACGGCCTGCGGATGGCGCGTGCCCGGTCCCAGACGGCGCTGCGACGCCTGCGGCGCGGGTTGTTCCACGCCGTGGCCAAGGAACCGGACAACGGGGTCAGATCTGTATCTTTGACATTTGGGTCTTGGATCCGCCCGGCGCGGCGGCCGTCCAGGCCCGAAATCTTTATCCGCATGGCAGCAGCCCATGCTAAATGTCAATGTTACAGATCTGACCCCTTTGGCCCGGGTGGGTGCAACGCGGGGCCGTCCGTGGCAGGGTTGATGCCGGTGTTGATCGCGCTTCACAAGCCCTACGGGATCCTGAGCCAGTTCACGCCCGATGGCTCGTCCAACGGGACGTTGGCCAGCCTCGGCCTCCCCCCGCGCGTCTATCCGCTCGGTCGCCTGGACGCCGACTCGGAAGGCCTCTTGCTGTTGTCGGACGAACCCGGGCTGAACCACCGCCTGCTGGATCCTTCGGAGGCCCACCCCCGCGTGTACTGGGCACAGGTGGAGGGCATCCCCTCGCCGGAGGCGCTGCAACGGCTGGCGTCGGGCCTGATCGTGCAAGGCCAACGCACGCGCCCGTGCCAAGCCTGGATGCTGGACCCGCAGCCCGCGATGTCCCCGCGGGTGCCCCCCATTCGCGTGCGGCTCAGCGTGCCAGACCGCTGGATCGGGCTGGAGCTGGTCGAGGGCCGCAATCGCCAGGTGCGCCGCATGACGGCGGCGGTGGGCCATCCCACGCTTCGGCTGCTCCGCGTGCGGGTCGGCACCTACGACCTGGGGGATCTTGCGTCCGGCCATTGGGTGGAACTGGGCGAGGGGGACCGGCGCCGCGTGTTTGAAAGGCCGCCATCGGGAATGGGGCGCCGATGAACGTGGACACGCCAGATCCGACGAACGTGCGGGACACGAGGCTGTGCGGGGCGACGTGGCTTGGGGGCTGGCTTGGCCGTTGGGGATGTTTGCTGGCGTTGATGGCCCTCGTCGCTGGCGGCTGGGCATGGAGCCGATGGGCCTCCTCCCGGCAGGCCCGCGCATGGGTCGCGTCGCGCGCCATGGCGTCGCGGGAGAGCGTGTTCGACGCGGCCAAGGTGCACGCCGCGAGGTTTGGTTCTGGCGACTGGGATTACCTGATGACGGCGGCGATCCATTCGGACGAGGGGATGGAAGCGTGGCTGGCCCGGCGACGTCTTGGGGCACCCCTGTGGTTGCAGGCTTGGTTGCCCGTGTCGGCAGGGCAGGAGCGATGGATCGACCTTGAGCTGGCGTGGAGGTCGTGTCCCGGGAAGGACGATGCGCTGCGCATCGTGTTGATCCAGCGGGCGGCCGGGGCGGCCGCTACCCAGGCGTGGCGGCTCATGGACCTGGCGATGGGCGAGGGTGAGCCGCTGTCGTTGGAAGTGGTCGAGGCGGCGGCCCAGATGGCCGACGCTGCGGACGACAAGGTGCGGTTGGTCGTGGCCAACGGGTTGGCGCGGGCATCTCCGGAGGCGCAAGCGACGGCGCGCCGGTTGTTGGAGGGATGGTTGGGCGACGCAAATCCGGGCGTTTCGGAGACGGCTTGGCGGGTGCTGGAGCGGGCACCGTATCGCTGATGGCGCGCGAGCCGTGCCGGCCGCCTATGCGGGTGCGCCCGGCCCGTTGCTGTTCCCGTTGCCCATCGAGCGCAGGCATTGCGTGAGGTAGGGAAGCAACTGCTTCTTGCGGCTGACGACGCCGGCCATCTGGAAGATGCCGGGCTGTGCCTCGGGATGGACGATGCGGGCGCGGAAGCGCGGGTCGCCGGCCACAAGAAGCAGGGACGTTTGCTGGACCACGTCGGTGACGAGCAGGGCGGAGAAAAAGTAGCCGTGGGATTGGCAATGGGCGTCGAGGGCGCGCACCACGTCGTCCTTGCGCTTCCAGAACGTGTCGAAGCCCAGTTCCTCGATCTGCGCGACGGAAAAGCGGACGTTGCCCTCCGTGTACTCCTTGCAATCGGCCGAGATCGCGTCCGGGGCGGGCTTGGACACGAGGACAGAGCCGGAGCTGAAGAGCTTCTCGACGAAGTCGCGGGCGTTGACGCCGGAGAGTTGCTCGAGAGTGGCGAGGACGTTGGCGTCGCGCTCGGTGGTGGTGGGCGACGTGAGGTTGAGGGTGTCGGAGACGAGGCCGGCCAGGAGGCAGCCGGCGATGGACAGCGTGAGTTCCACCCGGTTCAGCAGGAACTGCTCGGCCACGATGGTGCTGGTGGAGCCCACGGGCTCGTTGCGGAACAGGATGGGTTGCTGGGTCGTGAAGGCTCCCAGGCGGTGATGGTCGATGATCTCCAGGATCTCGACGTCCGCCGCCCCATGCACCGCCTGCGACAGCTCGTTGTGGTCCACTAGGATCAGGCGGCGACCCACCTTCCGCAGGAAGTCCGACTTCGAGAGCATCCCCACCACGCGCTGGTCGTCGTCCACGACGGGAAACGCCTGGAACTGGGACGCCGCCGCCAGCCGTTGCGCATCCACCAGCAACTCGTCCCCCGCAAAGGAGAGGTAGTCCGACCGCAGCAGGTGCCGCACGCCCACGGCCGAACGGCACAGCATGGCGGTCGTCGTCGTGTCGTGTGGGCACAGGATGACGGACACCTCGAACTGCTGGGCGAGACGGCGGACCTCGGGCGACACATCGTAGCCGCCGGTGATGATGACGCAGCGGGCGCGCGCGCGGATGGCGGCCTCCTGGATCTCCTCGCGGTCGCCCACCACCACCAAGAGCTTCTCCGGCGCATAGCCCGGCAGGCGCGCCCCGAACGACGCCGCCCGCATCGCGCCGATCATCAGGGTCAGGTCGTTCTCCGCGTCCGGCTCGAACCCGCACAGCATCGTCCCTTGCAAGACGCGCGTGAGCGACCGCACCGAGGCCACCACGCGTCGGCTTTCGGTCATCTTGTTCTGGGAGGGAAAGAAGAACTTGCTGGCCTTGAACACAGACAAAAGGCCCAGGCAGCGCCGCTCCCCGTCCAGCACCGGCAACACGCGGATGTTGCGCTGGTCCATCGTCGCCAACGCCTCCATCAATGGCGTCTCCGGCGGCACGGACACCACGTTCGACCGCATCACGTCCCCCACGCGGGGCGACACGTCCGCGACAAAACGCGGGGCCGCCACGCCAAACGTCCGCAACACAAAGTCGATCCGGTCGTTGATGTCCCCGCATCGAGCCGCCACCGCCTCTGCAAGCCCCGTCCGCCGCTTGAATTCCGCATACCCGATCGCCGAGCAAATGGCGTCCGTGTCCGGATTCCGATGACCGATGACCAGCGTTTCTCCCATGAAGTGCCTCTGGGATACCCGACCCGCCCCCCCTGTTCAACCGCCGAGGCCCCGCGCCCGTCCCGCAGCAGCCCCCCGGAAAAAATCCCGCGCCCCATCTCTTGACGCCTCGAAATCGAAACCGAGCGTGCCCGCCGCTCAGCTCAAACAAAGGAGACCCACATGCCACAACCCGGCCCCGCCCAACGTCCCGAGCGCCATCCCCAAACCCACGATCCCTTCCATCCACTTGACGGTCTCCCCCGTCCCGGGCCTTCGACAGGCCGCTTCCTAAACCGACGTCGAACCCACCCTTCATCCCTCATCGTCACGCCGCCTTCCCTGACCGTCGCCCGCTGCGTCGGCGTCTTTCTCCTCGCTGCTTCCGCCCTCAAATTGATGGCCCTGGGCACACGCTCGCCCCTGCTCGAATCACCGCATCCCCTGCTTCCATGGCTGCCCACGTGGCAGGTCATCTTCGTGGCGGCGGCCATCGAGTCCATCGCCGGCCTGGGAACCCTCTCGTCACGCCGGCAAGGACCCGTCCTCGTCGGCCCATCCATGTGCCTCGCCACCCTGTCCGGGTATCGCGCCGTCGCCACCTGGCTCGCCGTGGAATCCCCCTGCGCCTGCCTCGGCCCCCTCACCCATTGGCTGCGTTGGAACCCCGCCACCGAACAAGCCGTTACCTTGTGGGCGCTCCTCGGTTGCCTCGTCCTCATGACCGTTGCGTGGTGGTCCCATCTCAGGCATTGCGGCGAAACCGTCCACGGCCTACTCCCCGTCCCACAGCGCCCGCCAGCGTGACATCCCAGCCTGGCTAAATCCCATCGCAGGCTATCCCAAATCCCTGCCACGCAACCATGAAGGCGCCTCGCCTCGCCCCAGTGACCTGTTCCCAGCGTGCCATCCCGTATCCGTTCCAGCCCCGTCCCGCCACCCCGCTCCAACCCAAATGATCACGTTTCGAGGACTTTGCCTAGGTACGCCCCCCATGCCACGACTTGTGACGTCACCAAGATTCTCATGGATGCCCGCCCTCGCGCGAGGTCGTGCCCCATGTCTCACAAATCAACTGCAATCCATAATCAACAAAGCACAACAAACAGGAACCACCATGAACACCATCCAGCTACCACAAGCATCCCACGCCAGGCGACGCGGCCTCACCCTCATCGAGCTCGTCGTCGTCCTCGCCATCCTCGTCGCGCTCGTCGGCCTCGTCGTCTCCCTCTTCCCAGGCCTCGTCGCCCGGGCCAGCAGGTCCACGACGGCGTCGTCAATCCAAGACGTCGCAAGAGCTGTCCAAATCAACTACACAACTACTCTCGGATATGGCTCTGGGTTTGATTCCTTATTGAACTCGGGCGGCGCGAGTGTCTACAGCGGACTTACGACGCTAAGCTCGAACCAAATAGCCAGGATTACCCTATCTGCGAACGACGCAGCCGCTCTCATTGCCGCTGGAGTGACGAATCTAGTTCACATGACACAAGTGACTGGATCAAATCCTGATGCGACATTTAATGTATCCGTTTCCAATACCCCGTTTAGCGTAGCTCCATCAGTCGCGATCGCCGTCTTGGATGCAACGCAAACATCACTGATTCAATCTCTTAGGGGATCCTACATTCCTCGAGGATCGGCCATTTATCCGATATTTGGAATCAACAAGTCATCGAACTTGGTTGGACCCCAAGGTGTCATGCAAGATGCCCCCGTCCGAGCTGGTTCGACAGCGATTGAAAACCCGGCGGTATCATATCAGCGGTACGGATTAGTGTTCCTATTAGAAGATGCTGTATCAGGTACCGCCCGCTCCGCGCGTTTCCTTGGGGCGGTGGCGTTTACGGCGGGCGGGATCCAGACGGCGGAGGGGAACCTGCAGGGTTATTACACGAATTGACGTGGTCTGGCGATTGGGTTGGGGGGAGGCCTGCCTTTCAAGGTCTCCCCCCTTTTTGGGAGGGCATGAGCATGAGCCAAAGCGGGGTGACGTTGATGGAGTTGGTGGTGGTGTTGGCGATCCTGGCGATGTTGGCCGGGGTGGCTGTACGGGGGTTGGGCGAGGCGGGGATGAGGGGTCGCGTGGAGGCGACGCGGAGGACGCTGGAAGTGGTGCGTGAGGGGGTGTTGGGGGTTGAGGAAAGGAACGGCGGAGGCGGGGGGTTTTTGGCGGACATGGGGCGTTTGCCGCGTTTGGGGGAGTGGACGGATGGGGACGGCGCGGGCTGGCTGGGTTTTCGGGACTTGGTGGATGGGTCGGGGATGGCGGCGCATGGCATGTACCCGGCGTTGGGATCGAATGTGGTGGCGCGGTTCGTGGGGGAGTGGGATGGGACGAATGCTTCGGTGGTGGCCTCGGAGGCGGTTTGGGTGAAGGCGGGGTGGCGGGGTCCTTACGTGGTGGGGCGCGGGGCAGATGGAATGCCGTTGGATGGCTGGGGCCGGTTGATGGCGGCGCGGCCGGGCGGGGGGGGGCCCTGCTGGATGTTGATCTGGCAAACAAACGGCCTGCCTTTGTCGGGCACGGCTCCGTGGCCGATCGGGCATGGAATTGCGTCGGGCGTGGGCCTGCCCTTGTCGGGGGTGGTTTGCGACGCGGGCGCGGAGGCGGGTGGAGGATTCGGTGCAGTTCGGGAATGGGTGACGTGGGGGCGACACGAGGTGGTTGCGGATCCCGTGGTGGTTCAGGTCCGGGATGTGGCGGGGCGATGGGCG
>JBJSZF010000169.1:0-11731 GCA_046090125.1 Verrucomicrobiota bacterium | reverse complement strand
GGCGCAACCCGCCGACGTGGCCGTCCGAGATCAACGCGGCCGAGGAAGCGCATCACTTCGGGACGAAGTGCCTGGTGGCGCGGCGGCTGGTGGAGCGCGGGGTGCGGTTCGTGCAGGTGTGGAGCGGCAACGACAACAGCTTCCCGCGGCGCAACTGGGACTCGCACGAGGACATTCGGCAGGACCACGGCGCGTTGGCGGCGGGCTTCGCGCGCGGGGCCAGCGCCTTGATCGAGGACCTCAAGCAACGCGGGCTGCTGGACGACACGATCGTCCTGTGGACGACGGAGTTTGGGCGGATGCCCAGCTCCCAGGGCGGCAAGGGGCGGGATCACAACCCGTACTGCTTCACCAACTGGCTGTGTGGAGGCGGCGTGCGCGGCGGCGTCACGGCCGGCGAAAGCGACGAGTGGGGCTACAATCCCCGCGACCGCGCCAACCCCACCACGGTGTACGACATCCACGCCACCATCCTCCACCTGCTGGGCATCGACCACACGCGGCTCACGTTCCGCCACAACGGCGTGGACCGTCGCCTCACGGACGTGCACGGCGAAGTCATCCGGGGAATCCTCGCCTAGCCTTTCGTCCGCGCCGCCATCCCATGGCCTCCCCGCATCGCATCTTCGGCATCCCGTTTGGGAGCGTGTATCCCCTGTACCTGGCGAAGGTGGAGAAGAAGGGGCGGACGCGCGCCGAGTTGGACGCCGTCATCGAGTGGCTCACGGGCTATGGAGCGGCGGCGCTGGATGACGTGGTGCGGCGCGGGGCCGACATGGCGTCGTTCTTTCGCGAGGCTCCCCGCCTGAACCCATTGCGGCAGGACGTGCGTGGCGTCGTCTGCGGCGTCCGCGTGGAGGAGGTGGAGGATCCGTTGATGCGGGAAATCCGCATCCTCGACAAGCTGGTGGACGAGCTGGCGAAGGGGCGCCCCCTGTCGAAGGTCTTGGGGCCTCGCCCTTGAACCCTGGGACTCCGTCCCGCGCCACGGGGCGGTTGGGTCGGGCTTGTCGGGCGTATTGGCTGCGGCGTTTCTGGCGTCAGCCCTTGGTCGATGGGGTCCGGAGTCAAAGAAACCGGTCGCGGACGTCGGCCCTGGGGACGAGGCAGGCGTCGCGCCCTCCAAACCACCGATGCCGGTTGCGGGCGACGAGGTCGTAGGCGGCATCGCGGAGCCCGCGAGGCAGGCACCGCATCCCAGCGGCCGCACGCCAGGGCCAGCCAAGGTGCCGCGCGACGTCCAACGCCGCGTCGGAGCGCAGCAGCACGCGTCCGTCGGAGACGAGCATCAAGGTCCCGGGCCGGGCCGGGTCGAGGCCGGCGGCGCGATAAATGCGTCGGCCCAGCTCGGATTGGATGGGAAGGAACCGGAATCGTCGTGCGCGGTCGCGGGGCAGGACGAAGGCGACGGTGGCGTTGCAGAGGTTGCAGGTGCCGTCGAACAAGAGGACGTGGGGATGGGGCAGGGGCGGTGCCGGGACGTGAGGGGGTGCGGGGTGGCGCGCGTGCCGTGGCATGGCCGAGGGTGGGGTTGCGGCGTCCGTGGGCGGTCGTGTGCCCGGGACCGGCGGGCGGTCAGTCGAACATCTTGCCCGGGTTGAGGATTCCGGCCGGGTCGAGGGCGCGCCGGAGCTCGCGCATGACGCGCATCTGGGCGTCGCCCGCGAAGCGCGGGAGGAAGGACTTCTTGGCGAGGCCGACGCCGTGCTCGCCGGTGATGGTGCCGCCGAGGCGGATGGCCTCCTCGAAGATCTCGTGGAAGGCCTGCTCGATGCGGTGCATCTCCTCGTGGTTGCGCTCGTCCGTGAGGAAGGTGGGGTGGAGGTTGCCATCCCCCATGTGGCCGAAGGTGCCGATGCGAAGCTGGTAGCGGCGGGCGACGTCATCCACGAAGCGCACCATGCGAGCCAGCTCGCTGCGCGGAACCGTGGCGTCCTCGAGGATGGTGGTGGGAGACATCCGGGCGAGCGCGGAAAAAGCCGAGCGCCGCGCTGCGGCCAGCTGGTTGGCCTCGGCGTCGTCCTTGGCGATGCGGACCTCGCGGCATCCATTCTTCCGGGCGATCACCACCATGCGGTCCGCCTCCTCCGCGACCTGCGCCGGGTGGCCGTCCGTCTCCATGAGCAGCAGCGCCTCGCAGTCCGTGGGAAGGCCGACGCGGGCGAAGTCCTCGACGCAACGGATGGTGGTCCGGTCGAGGAACTCGAGGGTGCAGGGGATGATCTGGGCGGCGATGATATCCGAGACGGTCTGTGCGGCCGCGTCCATGGCGTCGAAGGTGGCGACCATGGTCTTCTTGGAAGCGGGCTTGGGGATGAGCTTGAGGAGGACCTCGGTGATGACGCCGAGGGTGCCCTCGGACCCGACGAACAGGTCCTTGAGGGAATAGCCGGCGACGTCCTTGACGCACTTGTTGCCGGTGCGGAGGACCGCGCCGTCGGCGAGGACGACGGTGAGGCCCATGACGTAGTTGCGGGTGATGCCGTACTTGAGGCCGCGGAGGCCGCCGGAGTTCTCGGCGACGTTGCCGCCGATGGTGGAGATCTTCATGGAGCCTGGGTCGGGCGGGTAGAAGAGCCCGGCGGCGGCGGCGGCGTCGGCGACTTGGAGGGTGGTGACGCCGGGCTCGACCGAGAGGGTGAGGTTGGCGGCGTCGAGCTCGAGGATGCGGTTCATCCGGGCGGTGCACAGGACGATGCAGCCCGGGGCGGGGACGGAGCCGCCGGAGAGCCCGGTGCCGGACCCGCGGGTAACGACGGGAACGCGCAGGGATTGGGCGAGGCGCAGGACGCCCGCGACATGGTCCGTGGACGACACGAACGCGACGCACCCGGGCAGTTGGCTGAGCGCCGCCGTGCCATCAAACGCGTACACGACGAGGTCCTCGGGAGACGTGAGGACGTTTTCATCCCCCACGACCTCGCGCAGGCGGGCAATCACTTCAGAAGGCAACGGCATGGGCCGAGCGTGGTGAAGGGGGGGAGCCGGTGGAAAGAGGGAACTTTGCCGGCGGCGCGGGACCCGGATGCATCAAGACCCATGGGGCGGGACCCATGGGCATTCAGGGAGACGCGCCGCACGCGGGTGCAGCCAGGGGGCAACGCGGCTCACTTGGTTTCCTCGTACCAGGCCATCTGGATGTTCTCGAGGATGCGCTCGTTCGATGAGGCCGGGTCGTCCGTGAACCCCTCCAGTTCCAACACCATCTTGTGCAGCTTGGGGAAGCTGAGCCGCAGCGGGTCCTGGTCCGGGAACTTGTCCATCAATGCCCAAGCGATCTCGTCGGCGTCCTTCCACGTCAGTTTCACGAGGCCACCTTTGCCGTCGGGTTGGCGCGGCGTCAAACTGCGGCATCGCCAACGGCCGGCGACGCGGGGCAACGTGTCGGTGACATGCGCGTTTCGGTTGGAAGGAGCGCAGGCCTTGTTCTGTGCGCGATGTGGCTGGCGTGGCTCGGCTATGCGGCGGACGTCCTCGTCCCTTGGTCGGGACCATGGCAATGGAGCTGGAGGACGGAGGATCCTGCGTCGGGCGCGGCGTGGCGCGAGGTGGGCTTCGTGGCAGACGCGGGCTGGTCGTCGGGGCCCGCGCCTTTTCGCCGCTCGCCGGGCAGCGGCACGAGGCTGCCGTCGGGCCAGGGGGCATGGCTGGGGCGCATCGAGTTCACGGTTTCCGATGCCCGGCTGCACGAGCGCATTCGCCTGCGCGGGCTGGTGGCTGGCGGGGCCGTGGCCTGGATCAACGGCGTGGAGGTCTTTCGGGATGGCGCCCCGGACGGCGTGGATGGCGTGCTGGGATTTGCCCTGCCGGGAAGCTCCAGCGTGCGCACCCGCAGCTCCGAGCGCGCGCGATGGGACCTGCCGGGCTGGGTCACGGGCACCAACGTGCTGGCGGTGATGATCCTGCCGGAGGACGCCGGCGGCGAGGTGTACTGGAACGCGCAACTGGAGGCGGACGCGGACCTGACCCCGCCGGTCGTGGCGGTGCGGTCGCAGGACGATGGCGCGACGACGCCCCGGCTGGACGTGTTCGAGGTGATCTTTTCGGAGCCCGTGCAGGGCGTGGACGCGGACGACCTCCTGTTCAACGGCGTGCCGGCCGTCGCCGTGACGCCCGTGGCGGGCGACCAGTATGCGTTCGTGCCGCCGCCGCTGGCGACGTCGGCCGTGGAGGTTCGCTGGCGCTCCGACGCGGGGATCACGGATCGCTCGGCCGCCGCGAACGTGTTCGCGGGCGGAACCTCGACGGTCGTCGTGCAGCAGTCGGCCGTGGCGTCCCAGGTGGTGTTGTCCGAGGTGATGACCGACAACGACCGGACGCTGCGGGACGAGGACGGCGACAGCCCGGACTGGGTGGAGATCCACAATCCGTCGGGCGAGCCCGTGGCGTTGAAGGGCTGGGGGTTGACCGACGACGCGGCGCAGCCGTTGAAGTGGCGGTTTCCAGAGGTGGTGCTGGGGGCGCGCTCGTTCCTGCTGGTGCACGCTTCGGGCAAGGACCGCACCAACGCGGCGGGGCGGCTGCACGCGAACTTCAAGCTGGAAGCGTCGGGGGAGTTCCTGGGGTTGTCGGACGCCTCGGGGGCGTGGGTCTCGACGTTTGCCCCGAGGATTCCGCCGTTGGGCAGGGATGCGAGCTATGGGCGCGCAACGGGGGTGCCGGAGGTGGCGGGCTACCTCGCCCGGCCGACGCCCGGGGCAGCGAACGCGGCCTCGGGTGCGGGCTATGCGCCGGACGTCGTCTTCTCGCGTCCGTCGGGCACGTACACGGGGACGGCGACGATGGCGTTGTCGTTGGCGCGGCCGGACGCCAACGCGGTGATCCGCTTCACGACGAACAACACGGCGGTGACGGCGACGTCCGCGGTGTATGGCGGCCCGCTGATGTTCTCGACGGCGGTGCACGTGCGGGCGAGGGCGTTCTCAACGGGCCTGCTGCCGGGCGCGGCGACCAACGCGACCTACACGCCGTTGATGGCGTCGATGACGCAGCTTCGGTCCGACCTGCCCTTGCTGTTGCTGCACAACTACGGCCGGGGACGGCCCTCGACGACGGGCGTGTTCGGGACGTTGCACGTCTTCGAGCCGACGAACGGATGGGCAACGCTGACGAACATGCCGGTGGTGTCGGGGCCGGTCAGGATGGCGTCGCGCGGGTCCAGCACGGAGGGGTTGGCGAAGGTGAGCCTGAAGGTGGAGTTCCAGGACGAGGCGGGGCTGGACCTGGACGTGCCGTTGCTCGGGATGCCGGCCGACTCGGACTGGGTCTTGTACGCGCCGAACGTCTTTGACCCCATCATGACGCACAACCCGCTGATGCACGACCTGTACCGTGCGCTGGGCTGGTACTCGTCTCGCACGCGGTTCGTCGAGGTGTACCTGGTGACGTCGGGGACGGGGCCGGTGGCCACCACGACGTACAACGGCATCTACGTGCTCGAGGAGAAGATCAAGCGCGGCAAGGACCGCGTGGACGTGGACAAGCTGGAGCCCGAGCACGTTGCGGAACCGGAGGTGACCGGGGGCTACCTCTTCAAGGTGGACCGGCCCGACCCGGGCGACTCGGGCTTCGGGGTGCGGGGCCAGACGTTGATGTACGTGGAGCCGTCGGAGCCCGAGATCGAGCAGCCGGCCCGCGCCGCGCAGCGCGCGTACGTGAACCGTTTCTTCGCGCAGTTCACCGGCGCGTTGTATGGCAACAACTGGCGCGACCCCGCCGTGGGCTACGCGCAGTTCTTCGACGTGGCGCAGAACATCGACTTCCACCTGCTCAACACCGTGGCGTTCAACGTCGATGCCCTCGTGCTGAGCACCTACCTGTACAAGCCGCGCGGCGGGAAGCTGACCTTCGGGCCGTTGTGGGACTTCGACCGCGCACTGGGCTCCACCGACGGCCGCGACAACAACCCCAAGGTGTGGGGCGCGAACTACTTCAGCGCCTATTGGTGGTCCCGGTTGTTCTCGGACCCGGACTTCACGCAGCGGTGGATTGACCGGTACGAGGAGCTTCGGCTGGGGCTGCTGGCGACCACGAACCTCCATGCGCGCATGGACGCCCTGGCCGCCCAGTTGCGCCTGGCGCAGCCGCGCGAACGGACGAAGTGGGGCACCGTGTACCGTGGGGGCACGTATGCCTCCGAGGTCGTCTATTCCAAGAACTGGCTCTCCAACCGCGTCGCGTTCATGGACGCCCAGTTCGTGCCGCGGCCCGTCCCGGCCACCAACCCGCCGCCGGTCGTTCCCGGGCGCGCGTTCCTTGCGCTGCAACGGCCCGCCAACACCAACTGGGTCATCTACTACACCACCAACGGACTCGACCCCCGTGCCGTCGGCGGCGGCATCCACCCCGAGGCCCTCCTGTATCCAGCGGAGGGCGTGCCCGAGTTCCAGAGCAACGTCCGCGTCCGCGCCCGCATCTACTCCCTCGCCCTGCGTTCCGGCACGCCCAACAGCCGGTGGGGCGGCCCTTGGGAGTCCGTGCTCGTCGCGCGGCGGGCCGCGTTGCGCTTTAGCGAGGTCCATTACCACCCAGCGGGTGATGGCGACGGCGAGTTCGTCGAGGTGCTGAACCCGGGGCCGGACCCCGTGCCGATGGCGGGCTGGGCGTTGTCCGGCGGCGTGCGCATGACGTTCTCCGCGACGAACGGCCCGGCCCTCCTGCCGCCGGGCGACCGCATCGTGCTCGTGCGCGACGACGCGCCGCCCGGAGCCCTCCCCGTGGGCGCGGCGGTCGGCGGCCGCTACGCCGGGCGGTTGTCCAACGGCGGGGAAGAAGTCCTCCTGCTCGGGCCCGTGGGCGAGGTCGTGGACCGCGCGGTCGTCGATCCTGCGGCCGAGCCCTTGGCCGACGGCGGCGGATGGACCCTCGTCGCCCGCAGCGAGGCGTCGATGGAAACCACGGCGTGGAAGCTTTCGGCGCGCCCCGGCGGGTCGCCCGGCGCGGCGGACGAGGCGTCGGAGCCGTCGCGGTTCTCGGATGCGGACGGCGACGGCCTGCCCGACGCATGGGAACGGCGCGTGGGTTTGGTCGTGGGCGCAGGAGGGGATGGCGGCAAGGCGGACCGTGACGGCGACGGCGTCTCGAACGTAGGCGAATGGCTGGCGGGCACGGACCCGTTGCGGGCGGACTCGCACCTGCGGCTGGAGGCGACGGCTTTGGCCGATGGCCGGGTGCTCCTGCGCTGGGCGCGGGTGCCGGGCAAGTCCGTGGTGGTGCGCGTGCGCGAGTCGTGGGATGGGCCCGAGCGCGTCCTCCACCCCGTGCCAGGGCGAGGAACGGCGGGCGTCGAGGAGGTCGTGGATGACGCCGGCCCGGCTTCGAGATTCTATCGGTTGACGGGCTGGTGATAGGGTGGGCGGCGTGGTGGACGGCAAGAGCGAAGGGGACAAGGGAATGACGATGAACCGGTCGTGCTGGGCGAGTTGGCGACGTTGGGCGGTGATGGCGTGCCTGGCCTTGGCTTGCGCGTGGGCGGGCGGCATGGGCATGGCGCAGACGGCCGGCGTCACGCCCGAGGACGCCCTGAGGCTGGGGCAGGAATGGGAGGCCAAGCTGCTCCGGGGCGACTACGGCGCCGTCACCGGCCGCATGGAATGGATTCGGATGGCAGGTCGCGCCCTCGTCGGTGTCCCCGGCACGCCACAAGCGAAGGCGGCCTTTGTCCAGGCGCTGGCGACCAACGCCGCCGCCGCCCATGACCGACGGCTGCGTTCCTACTCCAGCTTCCGCCTCCTGGGCGTCGCACGCACGAACGACATGGGCGGCGTCGTCCTTCGCTCGCTGTTGCCGGACGGCGGCGTGGACTTCCTGCGGTACCGGCTGGAGCGCGACCGCTCGGCGTTGGTCGTGGGCGACCTCTACGTCCTTTCCAACGGCGAATGGTTCTCCGAGTCGGCGCGCCGCGCGTACATCCTGGCGGAGGCGCGCAAGGGCGTCGTGTGGACGACGGGCGTGAAGCCCGTGGAGACGGAGCTGATGCGCGCCGTGGGCGTGCTGGACCGGGCGCTGGGCCTCGCGCAGAAGGGGCTGGCCAAGGAGGTGCTGGAGGTGTGCCAAGGCCTCCCCGTCGTTGTCCAGGCCGACCGTTCGGTGCTCCTCATGCGCCTGTCGGCCGCGCTCGCCGCCGACCCGGCCCAGTTCCAGTCCCTTTCGGCGGAGTGGCCGCGCCTGCATCCCTGGGATCCCGGGCTGGACCTGCTCACGTTTGAGCGCCTGGCGCGGGAGGGGAAGCACGGGGCGTCCGCCGCCGCGCTCCGCCGCATCGAGGCGTTCGTCGGCGGCGACCCGCACCTGCATGCGTTGGCCGGGGCCGAGCTGGCCTTGGCCGGCCAGCCCGACGAGGGCCGGCGCATGGTCGAGGAAAGCGTGGCGGTCGAACCCAGCCTGGCCACCGGCTATGATGCCGCCATTGGCATTGAGCTGCACTTCAAGCGGCACGCCGAGGTCGCCCAGTGGCTCAACCGCGCGGCCGACCACCTCGCGGCCGACCCGAAGGAGGTGGTGCGCACCCAGCCCCAATACGAGGCGTTCCGTTCGTCGCCGGAGGGCATCCGATGGCTGGATTCGGAGCCGGATGCCAAAGTGGTGGGCGGCGTGCGCAAGGTGGGAGCCAAGCCGCCGCCGGCCATTCGCTCGGACCCCACGCTCCCGGAGCCGCCGCCGGACTTCGGCAGGCCCTCGGCCAGCACCAACAAGCCAATGAGGGCACCCAAGGGTCCAAACCCGCGTTGACGCGGTTCGCCCTGATTGGCGTTCATGTTCTTTCGTGCGGTCATGGCCAGTGGCCTCGTCTAGGCGTGCGGCCCGACGGCGTGCGGGGTCGCCCGGGGATGGAGATGCCGTGCGGTTGGCGAACAAGGATCTCGGATGTGCTGGACGTGGCGAGGACTGGGCCCCTGGGTTTCATGGGCAGTGCACCCGCCTTGGCGGTGTAATTGAGGCTTAAGACTCCTCTGTGTGCCGGAATCCACCCTGACCCACGACCTGGATTCGTTGCGACGGATGGGAGGCCCCTCTGCCGTCGTGTCCGCGTTCTCCAGCACCCTCGCCAAGGGTGGCCGGGTCTTCCCTGAGATCCTCGTCCAGCCCTCCTATAGTCGGCCCTTGCGCTCCAGGTTCAGGCGGGCTGGAGCGTCGTTCATCAACAGCCCGCAAGGACCTCGTGTCAGCCCGTTGACCCGGGGCACTCCGAACTGGTCGGTGTTCCCCGGAACGGCGTGGCTGGCTCAACGCACGGAGTCCGGGCGTTCCCGGCGCCCCTCCGGCCTCCCCCCGTAGCTTGACCGGTTCGCGCCCCGCACCTCGCTCTGGTGTCACCAACAACTGCCGGATGCATGGCCGCAGAGCGCGCCGTGCGCCAGAACCAACTGTTACCCGCGACCCTGATTCTTTGCGCCAAAAGGGGTGTTACCACGGCCGTCCATCACCTCCCGCTCCACCGCCTTCCGATTTCACCCATAGCCCCCCCCTTTGCGCCCCCTTCTTTGGGGTGGTGAAGCGAAGCTTGGGAAGGCTGCGAGGCAGCCGCCCCAAGCGCAGCGCAACCACCCCAAGGAAGGGGGAGGGCCTCATCCCTCCATCCGCCGTATCCGCGCGATCTCCCTCAGCCCAGCGTCGATCTCTCGCTTCAGCACAAAGGGGTTCAGCCGCCCCTTCTCCGCCACCAGTCGTGCCTTGGTCTCGGCCGTCACCTCCCCGCTCTCCAGCACCCTCGCCAACGGCGTCCGCGGCTTCCCGTAGATCCTCACCAGGCGCCCCTCGCGCCGCTCCTTTCGCTCCAGCTTCAGGCTCGCATGGAAGTAGTTCAGCAGCTGCCCGTAAGGCCCTCGCGTCAGCTCGTTGATCCTTCCCACCACCTCCGGGTTGTCGTGCCGCTCCTACCCAAACCACTGCCGTATGTGCGTCCAGTTCTTCT
Source organism: Verrucomicrobiota bacterium (assembly GCA_046090125.1). GTDB lineage: Bacteria > Verrucomicrobiota > Verrucomicrobiia > Limisphaerales > UBA9464 > UBA6176. The sequence continues at coordinate 1,818 of JBJSZF010000169.1, read as the reverse complement.
GCTCCTCGTGCGCGTTGTCGTCCTTCTTGTACGGCCGGCTTCGCGTCATGAACACCGGCCTCGCGCGCTTCTGCAGCCACGCCATCTCGTGATGGTTCTGGAACTCGCCCCCATTGTCGCTGTCCAGCCCCAGCAGCGGGAACGGCAGCCGCGCCTCCATGTCCCGCAGCGCCTCCAGCGTCCCGGCCTGGCCGCGGCCCCACATCCCCCGCGCCTCCACCCACCCCGTCGCGTAGTCCACGCCGTCCACCATCCACACGTACTCCCCGCTCGTGCTCCCCCCGCACAGCGCCACCGTGTCCACCTCCAGCCACCCCGCCTTGCCCTCTTCCCACACGCTCCCACGTATCGGGATCTGCTGCCGCAACAGCGTCCCGGGTCGCGTCAACGACCGCCGTCCCGCCTGCGCCCGCAGAGGCTCCAGCAACCGGTCCAGCGTCCTCGCGCTGGCCACCAGCAGCCGCTCACGCACCTCCTCAGGCATGCTCCGCTCGTGTGCCTCGTAGGCCGGTATCCATTCCGGCAGCATGGCGGCCAGGCGGCGTCCGCACGCGAAGTCCGTCGCCTGCTAGATCGGCCTCAGCCACGGCGTCAGGAGCCCGGCATTGTAGCGCGCGGGCCGCCCCATGTTGACGCGCGCCACCCGATGGGCCTCCTCGGCCGCCAGCGCTCGGATCGCCGACTTGCGATGGTATCCGAGCAGTTCCACCGCTTGGTCGATCAGCTTCTTGCGGTGCGGGCGCCCTGCCCCTTGATAGCGTCGCCGCAGCTTTGCCAGCACCTCCTGTCGCGTTCCTGAGCCCATAGATGTGTCCATCCCGGCCATGGTAACAGGACTTCTGGCGCAACGATTGCCCCAGCCTCCTCGTCCTCCCCCCCGCCGGTAACAAACATTCTGGCGCATATCGCCCGCAACGCCTTGCTGGCGATGATCTCGTTTGAGGAGGGAGAGCCCTTGGCCCAGTTCTTCGAGGTCTGCCATGGCCATCCTTCCCAAGCCATCCGCCTCATCCTCGAGGCGCGCCCCGTGCCATAAGCCTGCCAGCCAAATACCGTGCCGCTTGCAGAGCGGGGCAGGGCTGATTCATCTGGAACGAGTTCCTGAACGCCCGCTTGGCGGACATCATCTTTGATCTGGGCAAAGACCCGGTGCCTCCCCCACGATTCCGGGGCATGAGCGCCGCCAAGTCCACGCCGGAACCCGACCTCCTCGCCCGCGTCGTCGTCCGCCTCATCGAACCCCACGAGCGCGAGGAGTTCGACCGACGCCTCACCGAGGACCACTACCTCCACCAGCCCCACGTCGCAGGACCCACCCTCCGCTACGTCGCCCTCATCGACGACCAGCCCGTCGCCATCCTCCTCTTCTCCAGCGCCGCCCTCCACATCAAGGCCCGCGACCAGTGGATCGGCTGGTCCCCGCGCCAGCGCGCCCGCCGCCTCCACCTGGTCGTCAACAACGCCCGCTTCCTCGTCTTCCCGGACCGCCAAAAGCTTCCCAACCTCGCCTCCCGCGTCCTCGCCCTCGCCCTCCGCCGCCTCGGCGACGACTGGTCCCAGCGCCATGGGCACCCCGTCCTCCTCGTCGAGAGCTTCGTGGACGAGTCCCTCTTCCAGGGCACCTGCTACAAGGCCTGTGGCTTCGAGGCCGTCGGGGCCTCCTCCGGCTTCGGGCGCGCCTCCCGTGACTTTTACGTCGAGCACGGCAGGCCCAAGCAGCTCTTCCTGCGCGCCCTCCACCGACGCGGCCGCGAGTTCCTGCGACAGGCCCGCCTCCCGGAGCCCCTGGCCGCGCACGAGGCCGTGAAGGCCGGCCCC
>JBJSZF010000168.1:0-2315 GCA_046090125.1 Verrucomicrobiota bacterium | reverse complement strand
TGGAGGTAGGAGCGCGCGCGCCGCTCGATCTCGAAGGTCGGGTTGAACGGATCCACCAAGGCCGCCTTGGGCATGGCCTTGGGTGCTGGGTCCGCGAAGAACCCGTTGTCCGCAAGCGCCTGGACTTGGGGCGCGGCCCTTCCCCCGGGCTGGACGTGGTCGCGGTGCATTTGCACGTCGCTCAACCCAAGGACAAAACCGGCCGCGCGGCTGTGGCACCCGAGGCATTCGGAGCGGCTGGGGAACCGCCAGCGCTGCAGACGGAAGCCGCCGGGCGCGTCGGCGTCGGCCCGTTCCACCTCGGCGTCCATGCCCGCCGGCGGCACGAGGTCGGCGTCGGTTTGTTCGGCATTCCATCGATAGGAATAGCCGGCCCAGCGCCCGTCCTGGCGGGTCAGCAGGCGGGATTCAACGCGGCGTGCATGGGCGCGCGATCCGCCAGCGCCCGGGAACCAGAGCGTCTGGACGACGACCGCCCCGTCCGGCAGCCCCCAACCGCGGTTTTCCGCGTGGGTGATGCGCGTGTCGCCGGGCAATCCCAGCAGGCGGTCCGCCTCGGCCCCGTCGGCCCAGCCGGGCGCGTTCACGGAATAGGCCACGACTCCCGGAGCCGGGGCCAGGTCACGCGTGGAAGCGAAGACGCCCGTCTCGCTGAGGCGCCTCGGGAAGGCCGCCGTGCCGCGTCCATGCGCGCCCATGCCGTTGCGGCTGCCGTGGCTCGTGCCATCGCCGCCGCCGTCACCTTTTGCGGCCACGACTTGGTGCAATCCGCCGCCGAGGTCGGTGAGGAGCAGTTCGCCGGAGTGGGACAAGCCAAACGACGTGATGAGGTGGGGCGTGGCGGCGACTTCGCGATGCCACGCAACGCGGCTTCCATCGTGGAGCCCGGCCCAGATCCGTCCCGTGGAATGGTCGCCATAGACGTAGGCTCCTTCGAGCGCAGGAAGGCGGCCGCCGCGGACGACGACGCCGCCGGTGAGCGAGCGGGCTTCGCTGTGATGATGCTCGAAGGTGGGCGGGACCACGGGAGTGGGGCCGCGTCGGCGGTTGCGATAGAACAGGTGGCTGCCCTCGAAGACGCTCCACCCGTAGTTCTCGCCGCGCCGGACAAGGTGGGCGGTTTCCCACAGGTCTTGCCCGTTGTTGCCCACCCAGACCTGGCCGGTGACCGCGTCCACGGAAAGCCGCCATGGGTTGCGCAGGCCGTAGGCCCACAGCTCGCCACGCGCCCCGGGCAGGGCCACGAACGGGTTGTCCTGTGGGATGCCGTAGGCGCGGCCCGGGTCGGGGCGGTCCACGTCGATGCGCAGGACCGCGCCCAGGAGGTCGTTCACGGTCTGTCCCGAGTCCCACGTGTCGGAGTCGTTGGAGCCATCGCCGGTGGACGCGTAGAACAGGCCGTCGGGGCCGAAGCCCATGCCGCCGCCGTCATGGCCGCCGGAGCGCCACTCGATGAGGACGCGCTCCGACCCGGGGACGACGGCCCACGGCGGCTGGCGCTGGACGGTGACGCGTTGGATTTGGTTGGTGCGTTCCGGCTCGCCGGTGCGGCCGTTCGAGAAGACGAAGGCGAAGCCGTTGGTGGTATAGCCGGGATGGAAGGCGACGCTATAGACGAGACGGCCGGGAATCTCGAGGAAGGGCTCGGCCTGGGTGGACGTTTGGTCTTCCTGCACGCGGACGACCCGTGAGGGCCGCCCAGGGTCGCCGCCTTGCAGGACGACGGCCAGGTTGCGCGTGCCGGGCTCGGCGATGACGAAGACGGGGCTCTTCAGCTCCACGTGGGGAAGGCAGGGGCGGGTGACGAACGGCAGCGGCGGATCCGGCGTGCCCACGACGCGGGACGTGGTCCATGGGACGCGGCGCGGCAACGCGGCGTCGGGTGTGGACTCCGAGGCGAGGGTCGAGGAGGCGACCAGCACGGCGGCCGCGCGGGCAGCGAGTGCAGGAAGCCGGGCCGGGCGCGGACGTGTGCGGAACCCCGACGCTTGGGCGAGGTCCCCTTGAACGCTTCGTTCCACGTCCTCGGGGTTCATGCGCCAAGCACGCGGTCGCACACGGCGAAGAAACGGTCGATGTCCGCCTTGCGAGTGTGGACGTGGGAGGAGATGCGGAGGCGTTGCCCCCCGAGGACGCCGATGTTGGCGGCGCGCACGGCCGTCCAGAGGGGCTCGAGCTTCTCGGGCTTGAAGCGGATGGAGACCATGGCGCGGTAGAGGCGCGGGTCGTCGGCGGTGACGACCTCGATGTAGGAGCGGCGTCGGGCGTGTTCGAGCACGTGCCGGGCAAGCTCCTGCTGGCGGGAATAGACGGCG
>JBJSZF010000167.1:0-2098 GCA_046090125.1 Verrucomicrobiota bacterium | reverse complement strand
CGCGGTTGGCGAGCGTCACGGGGGAGACGCTCCAGTCCTCGTCGAGCACGTCGTGCTCGCGGGGACGGGAACGGTCCCCCTTGCCGCCGAACTCGGCGCCGATCCCGAAGCGGGTCTCGCGCTCGAGGACGGAGGCGAGGTGGTCGCGGCGCGTGTCGAGAAGCGCTGGGGGCGCGTCGAAGAGGGTGAGCTTCATCCGGCAGGCGATGTCGACGCCCACGGCGTAGGGGATGACGGCGTTCTCGGTGGCGAGCACGCCGCCGATGGGCAGGCCGTAGCCCACGTGGGCATCGGGCATGAGGGCTCCGGCGACGGAGATGGGGAGTTGGCAGGCGCGGGCCATTTGGTTGAGGGCCTCGGGCTCGAGGTGGTCGCCCCACTTGCGCCAGGGTGCCTTGCGCGAGGCCATGGGCTTCGGGGTGCGCAGGAGGGCCTTGGCGAACTCGCCAGCGATGGGGTCCTTCTCATGGGCGGCGGGATTGGCGACGACCGCTTCCACGGCGGCCCGCAGCCCCGCGCGGTCCTGCGTCTTCAGGATGTAGCGCGTGATGAAGTCGATGCCGCGGCGGATGCATTCGCCGTGGGGGACTCCGAGCTGGATCAGGTCGCTGGACTGCATGATGAAGGGCCGGGATGTCGGCCGCATGGATGGCAACAGAGGAATGCATCGCCTGCAAACGTCGCCTTTGTTGGCGAGAACGACCGTGCGCGCGCGGGTGAATCGCGGGAGGATGAAGCCATGGAAGCGGGGCGAAGGGATGGCGAGGCGGATCGCGGCATGGGCGGGGTGGCGACGTGGATGGACGACTCGGTTCGGGCGACCGAGCAGGCGCGGGTGTTGCACGAGGCATTGATGCGGCGTCGGGTGCCGACGGGCGCGTTGTATGCATCGCCGTTCCAGGCGTTGCGGTGGCTGGCGTTGCACGAGGCGTGGTCGCCGGCGCGGCACGATGCGGGGGTCGCCACGGCCTATGACCGTGCGACGGCCGAGTTGGCCTTGAGCCTGAAGTCAGAACCGTGGGCGTTGGTGTCGCTGGGGTGTGGCGGCGGGCAAAAGGAGGAGCGGTTCTTGTCGCGGGTGGCACGGCGCCCGGAATCCGCCTTGGTGGTGGACGTGAGCCCGAGCCTGGCCTTGACGAGCCATGAGCGGGTCTCGCGTTGGTGTCGTGCCCATGCTGGCGTGATCGACCTGGAGTTGAAGGCCGGGCCGTCGCCTTGGTGCGAGGCGCTGCTGGGGGGAAGCGAGGCGGGAGGAAGGCCGAGGCGGGTGGTGTTCCTGCTGGGGATGTTGCCCAACATGGACCTGGGCCATGCCAGCCGGGTGTTGCGGGCGTGGACGGAGCCGGGGGATTGGGTGGTGTTGAGCGCGAACCTGGCGTCGGAAGGGGAGTGCGAGGGCGGGTTGCGGACGGTGTTGCCGCAGTATGACAACGCCGAGACGCGCGCGTGGCTCAGTGGGTTCTTGGAGTGGCAGGGGATTCCGGCGTCGGCGTTTGCGTGGCGGTATGGGGTGGAACGCGTGGCATCTGGCTCCGGCGCGATGGCACGGATCACGGTGGACGCGGAGCTGCGCGAGATGGCGCGGGTGGGCGTCCCGGGTCATGACGCGGTGGAATGGGTCTCAGGCGAGACCGTTCGGGTCTTCCAGAGCCTTCGGATGACGACCACGGCAGCCGAACGATTTGCGAATGAGTCCGGCCTGGACGTGATGAAGGCGGCCACGGACGACAATGGCCAGGAGGGCGTCTGGGTGTTGAGGCGGAGGTAGGGGTCTGAATTAGCCGGGACGAGATCCGACCAGCGGGAAGCGGGGGCCGCGAATCAACCTTTGGGAATGATCGTGGACCCGTCCTGGAGCCACCTATGTGCCGGACGAGGACCATCCCTCACCCGCCTGTTTGGGATACGAGTCCCCGCTGCGGGCCTGCTCATCGAGGTTGCCCATTCGAAGGGACACCGGTTCAGCCTAGAGACGGCAGTGGGTCCGTCTGTAGGCCGCGTGCCCTCACGCGGCGGTGGCGATGCCTCGTGCCCGGTGCGCCGGGTCAGGGGACCCGGCCTACAGCCGAACCGGGCCTACCTCGACCTCACCCGCAGG
>JBJSZF010000166.1:0-7447 GCA_046090125.1 Verrucomicrobiota bacterium | reverse complement strand
GTCATGCCCCGTCAATGCCCCGAGCCGCGCGTAGAGGTCGGCCGAGTCTTGGTTGATGCGCATCATGCTGCTGGACACGCGCAGCCTCCCCACCATGCCCGCCGCATGCCAGGAGGTGCCCCCGGCCAGCTTGTTCTGCTCCAGCAACACCACGTCGCGCCACCCCTGTTGCACCAAATGCCAAGCCACCGACGTCCCGGCCACCCCGCCGCCCACCACCACCACCCGCGCCCTTGCCGGAACCTTCCCGCTCATGCGTGCAGGCTATCGCCACGACGTCCTTTGGCGAGTCGCATGATCGTCTCCCAGGGGCGGATGGCTTGCCAGGATGCAGAGGTTGAATGTCGAGGTTGGACCCCAACGGCCGGGAGCGCGCCTGCTCTCGGGCGCTGTTCCCAAAGCCCCAACGGCACGTCCCGTGCCCTCACGCGGCGCATCCCCCCAATCCATCCTCACGGGAGGTGTCACGCCAAGGAGGCCGTCGAGGATGGCCTTGAAGCCGACGGCGGCGAGGTCGTACTGCTGGAGGCGGTCCCGGAAGCGGGTGAGGGTGGTGGGGTGGAAGAGGTCGTCGCCGAGCTGGCGGTTGAGGGCGACGTTCCATCCGGCGTGGTAGAGGAGGAGATCGACGGCCTGGCGGTCGGGGACGCCCTCGACGTCTGGGAGGAGGCAGAAGCCCAGGAGGATGGGCTCGACGGCGGCGCTAGGGATCGTGGGGGGGCGAGGAGGTACCCGGGCAGCTGCCGCACCGGACCGACCTGCGGCTTCAGGGGCCCAGCGCGGGACCGGCGGGCGAGGACAAAACGTGGTTTAGAAGTCCTTTTTTGGGTTTTGCAGTTGAATCCATATTTCAGATCTGACCCTTCGCCCGGCCTAGTCGTCGTCGTCCTTGGCCTGGAGGACAAAGCCGGCGCGCACGGGCGCGGGCATGGCGACGTCGCGGCCCTTCACCGAACGCCAGATCACCTCGTTGAGCTGGAGGTCGTCCGCCGCATCCTCGCGCGTCAGGTCCATCTTGCCGGAGGCTTCGGAGCCCCATGCCGAGGCCAGGTTCTTCTCGTCCAGGCGCACCGATGGCACGAGCGCCTTGTAGGGGCGCAGGTCGGGCGTGGTCGAGAAGGCGGCGAACATGGGAAGCGCGGCGGCGTCGAACTGGGTCATGGGCTTCATCCCGAGGATCAGCTCCATCGTGCGCAGCATCGAGCAGGTGGAGTAGAGGGAGGAATCCACGACGGCCCGACGGGTGTACGGGCTCAGGACGTAGGCCACCGTGCGGTGGGCGTCGATGTGGTCGGGGCCGTTCTGGGCGTCGTCCTCGACGACGAAGATGGCGGTTTGCGCCCAGAACTTGGACTGGGAGACGGCCTCGACGAGGCGGCCGAGGGCAAGGTCGTTCTCGGCCATGTAGGCGGTGGGGGTGGGCTTGCCCTTGCTGGTACCGGCCGTGTGGTCGTTGGGCAGGCGCACGATCTGGAGCCGGGGCATGTCGCCCTCCCTCTCGAAGCGCCGCAGCTCGGAGATGAAGCGGTCGGCGCGCGCCAGGTCGGAGTAGTCCATGTCGAAGCTGCGGAAGCCGGGGTCGAAGTGGCCCTGGAGGCTCCGGATGCGGGTGGTGCACGGGTCGTTGGTGGTCTTGCCGTTGTTCACGAACTCCCCGTAGCTGCGGTACGTGACGCCCGCCGCCTTGGCACGGTCCCAAAGGTAGCCACCGGCCGGCGCGGCAATGGGGAACCGGCCCTCGCTGGGATACGTGTACTTGCGGTCTTGGTTGTGCCCGTAGCTCATCGGCCAGAATCGCTCCACGAAGTCCGTCGCATACGCGCCCACCGTCCATTCGTGGCCGTCGGCGCTCACCTCGCTCTCGACGTAGAAGTTGTCGAGCAACACGAAGTCGCGTGCGAGCCGGTGGTGATTGGGGGTGACGGGCTCCGGGAACAGGCACAGGGAAGGGTCGCCGCGGCCGCCGGGAAGGTCGCCCAGCACTTGGTCATAGGTGCGGTTCTCCTTGATGACGTAGATGCAGTAGCGGATGGGCGAAGGCTGTCCGACGACGCGTGGAATCGGGTGGTTGGCGGCGATGTCCTTGGGCGGCGCGGGCGGGCGGCAACGCAAGGCGCGCTCGTTGTAGCCACGGAGCTTCTCGGCCAAGTCCTCGCGGTCCCTGGGCAGGTCGATGATCGAGAGCGAGCCCTGCATGAGGCCGCCGATGTACTCGCGGACGGTGGCGGGGGCCTCGCGCCCGGGCTGGGGCCCCAGCCGGTTGGACTTGGAGGCCATGCCCTTCCCGTTCACCACCAGCAGGTGCTTGCCATCCGGCGTCACCCGGACGGCCGTCGGATACCACCCCACCGGGATGAAGCCCATCGAATGGCTGCGGCCGCGGCTGCGGACGTCAAACACCGCGACGGCGTTGATGTTGGCGTTGGAGACGAAGAGGAGGCTTTCGTCCGGGCTCAGGGCAAGGCCATTGGGGGTGGAGCCCGGCGGGGAGTCGGGGGACAACTCCGCGACGAGGGTTTCAAGAACCTTGCCGGACTGCGTGTCGAGGACGGAGACGGTGTTTTGGTTGGCGTTGGCGACGTAGAGCGTGTCGCCGGACTTGGTGAGGAGCATCTCGTTGGGATGGTCCTGCACGGCCCAGCGCTGGGCGGACGTGCCGGTGGCAAGGTCGATGACGGCCACCGAGGCCTGGCCCCACAGGCTCACGTACAAGCGCTGGCGACGCAGGTCCACGGCGCACGTGTACGGGTAGGGGGAGTCGCCGCCCAGCGTGTCCAGTAACGCCCGCGCCCGTTTCGTGATCGATTCCTCGTCGAGGCCCTTGTCGGGGTCGGACTCGGCATCAGAGGCGGCGGCGACGGGGGTGCCCAGGACGAACTCGCGGGCGACGGTGGCGGTGCCCTTCGCCGCGTCGAGGGAGAGTTCCGACACGGACTGGCCGAGGACGTTGGCCACCCACAAGCGGGAGCCATCGGCGGCCAAGGCGAGACCGGCAGCGACGCCGCGTTCCTTGAGGGGGCGCAACGCGAAGGCGCGCGCGTTGGACAGGAGTCCGTCGGCAACGTCGAAGGCATGGACCACCTCCTTGCCCGCGCCGCTCGCATACAGGTGCTTGCCATCGTTCGAGAAGGCGATGCCCACGAACGCCTCGGAGAGGGGGACGCGCGACGTCACCTTGGCGGTGCGGACGTCCACGACGACCACCTCGTGCGTGCCGAAGCCGCAATGCAGGACGGCGGCGAGGCGGCCGGAGGGGTGCAGGGCGACGTTGACGGGGAAGTCGGCCAGCGGGACGTGCCGGCCCACGGGGTCGAGCGCCCATTGGTTGGGGAGGCGCACGATGCCGTTGGACTGCGGACCGGGCCAGTTGCCGGTGGTGGCGGAGGGGTTGGCAGGATCGGCATGGCGAAGGGCACAGCCTGCGAGTGTCACAACCGCTATGAGGGCCAGAAGGAACCAAGGGCGCATGAGGCGAGGGTGAGCCATCGTCAAGCCCCGGGACAAGTCACGAGCCGGTGCCATGCACGGACGCCCATGGCCACCGGGAAGTGCCCGCCCGCCCTGCATTCCCCATCTGTCGGACGTGATGCGCACCGCAAGGTGGAGAAGGGTGCGGATGGGTTTGAAGGTCACCGAACTCGGCAGCCTTCGGAAGGCATCGGGACGGGGAGGATTCCGAACGGGCGTCGCCCCCCCCGGGGACGCCAACCCTGAGGCCGTCTCGTTGCGGGGCCCTACGGCCAAATGTCAATGTTACAGATCTGACCCCATTGCCTGGTGAGGGGCGGTCCGTGGGGGGTGGAAACTTTGGCTTCAGCGAGGACGCTGGATTTGGGAGCCTGCCGCCCACGTCACCTCACCCCTCCAGCACTATGTTCCAGCGTTTCCTCATCCTCATGTCGGCCGTCGCGGCGGCGGCGTGCATTCAGGCGGCAGACCTTCCGGGCGTGCGCCGCACCGAGCGGATCTATGGCCGAAAGTTTGGAACGGCACTGACCTTGGACGTCGTGCAACCCCCCAACACCAATGGCTTTGGCGTGGTGGCCGTCATCTCCGGAGGCTTCTTCTCGTCCCATGACGGCATCAACCCCTCCTACATGCGGGAGATCCTCGGGCGCGGCTACACGGTGTTCGCCGTCGTTCACGGGTCGCAGCCCAAGTTCACCATCCCGGAAATCACGGAGGACATGCATCGGGCCGTTCGCTGGATTCGGACGCATGCGGCAGAACATGGGGTGAACCCGGGGAAGCTGGGCGTGTTCGGCGGTTCGGCAGGCGGGCACCTGTCGTTGACTCTGGCCACGCAGGGCGGCCCGGGCGATCCCAAGGCCAAGGACCCGGTGGACCGCGAATCATCGGCCATCCAAGCCGTGGCCTGCTTCTTCCCGCCCACGGACTTCGAGAACTGGTCGCGCCCCGGGGACACGCAGGTGGGGGTGGGCAAGGTGGGACGGGCGTTTCATCCGGCGTTTGGGCCGCGGTCCGAGGTCCTGGAGGAACGGCTCAAGCTGGGGCCGGAGATCTCGCCCATCCATGGGTTGAAATCCTCAACACCCCCGACCCTCATCGTTCATGGGGACAAGGACGGCCTCGTTCCGTTGTACCAGGCCGAGGTTTACAAGAGGAAGGCCGACGCGGTGGGGGCGGTGGTGCGCCTGGACGTCAAGCCCGGCGCGGACCACGGCTGGCCCAACATGGAGAAGGACCTGGGCACGTTCGCGGACTGGTTCGACGTCCACCTGCGGGGACTGGCGAAGTAGGGAACGTCCGCCGGGTCGGGCTACGGCTGGCTCGTGATCTTGTCGAAGTCCACGCCCACCTTGTCGGCGTAAGCCGCAAAGGCCCTGCCATACAGAATGATCGCGGCACGGGCGACGCCGGAATCATCCGCGTGGCCCAGGGGTCCGATGTGGTCGGGGATGATGTCGGTCTTCTTGTGGGCGTAGGTGATGGCGAAGACGGCGGCGGAGAGGGCGGAGTAGGGCAGGTCCTTGTAGGCTCCCTCGGCGACGTCCTCGACGCAATCGGCCAGGAACTCGAGCTGGTCCACGAGGTGGGGGAAGTTGGGGGCGTTGATCTGCGCGAACTCCACCTTCCACATCGGCAGGCTGCGGAGGACCTTTTCAAGCGTGGCTGGCGTCACCAACGACGCCCCGTGCATCACATAGCTGGCAATTTCCGACATGCGCCGACGTGTTTACCCAACCGCGCAACGCCATGGCAACCGTTGCCTCGGCTTGGCGCAGGATTTCACAAGGGTGTCGCCGCCGGGCGGGATTGCCTGAATCGAACCTTGGTCTGGCCGGGGGAGGTTCCATAGGGTTCGCGGCGCATGGCGTCCCATTCAAGCGTGGTCCGATTGCTACGGGACCTGGTCGCGTGCCCGAGCGTGAACCCGGCGTTTCTTGCCGAGGGTGACCCCAGGGCCGGCGAGGCCTCCATGGGCGAGCTGGTGGCGTCGCGTGCCCGGGCGGCGGGCCTGGAGGTTGCCTTCGAGTCGGTGGCGCCGGGACGCCGCAACGTCGTGGCCCGATTGCGTCCGCGAGGCCCGCTGCGGCACCGGGTGCTGCTGGCTCCGCACCTCGACACGGTGGGCGAGCCCAACCTCGACGCCTTGCTCAGGCCGGTCGTGGCAAACGGCCGGCTCACGGGAAGGGGCGCCTGCGACACGAAGGGCTGCGTGGCCTCGGGGCTGGAGGCGTTGATGCGCCTGGCGACCCGCGGCCCGCGACCAGAGTTTACGGAGGTGGGGTTCGTGGGCCTTGTGGACGAGGAGAACGGCCAGGCCGGGTCCCGGCATTTCGCGGCGGTCGCCCGGCGCGAGGGGCGTCGGGTGGACCTGGCCGTGGTGGGCGAGCCGACGCGACTGGAAGTGGTGACGGCGCACAAGGGGGACGTTTGGTTGCAGGTGCGGACGACGGGACGGGCGGCGCACGGGGCAACGCCGCACCTGGGGCGAAGCGCGGTGTTGGCGATGGCGCGGGTGGTGGAAGCGCTGGAAACGGAGTACCGGCAATCGTTGGAGGGACGGACACATCCGTTGCTGGGGCACGCGACGGTGAACGTGGGTTCGATCCGGGGCGGGACGCAGCCCAACATCGTGCCGGACGCGTGCGTGATCTCGGTGGATCGCCGGACGTTGCCGGGCGAGGACGAGGACCAGGTGCGGCGGGAAATCCTGGGATTGCTGGCACAACGCGGGCTCGTGGTTTCCCTGGATCCCTTGCGAACGGCTCCCTGCCCGGCCTTGGAGACGGATCCCCGCAACCCGTGGGTGCAGCAGTTGAGGAAGGCGGCCGGGCGTCGTCGGACGACGGGCGTCCATTATTTCTGCGATGCCGCCCCGTTGGCGGAGGGCGGGATTCCGTCGGTGGTGTTTGGGCCGGGCGACATCGCGCAGGCGCACACGCGGGACGAGTGGATCGCCGTGGCATCGTTGGAGCGAGGGACGGACCTGATGGAACGGTTCCTGAGGGGGCTGCCGTGAGGGTGCGTGGGAGGCACGACGCATGCGCGTGGCGTTCCTGACGCATGAACCGTTCTTGCCCCCGAGCGGGGGCGGGTCGGCGGAGGCTCCCCACCTGGTGCGGGAGCTGCGGCGGCGCGGGCACGAGGTGGACCTGTTTTGCCCGGTGTTCGAGGTGCCGGACTGGGTGGCGGCCGATTCGGGGCTGAGGGTCCAGGCGTTCCGAGGTTGGGAGATGGGCCGGTACACGCGGCTGCGGACGTTGAAATACCTGGCATACCCGTGGGCGCTGGCGCGGCACGTACGCCGGGTGGCGCGGGCCAGGCAGGAGCCTTGGGGAAAGGCCCGGCCACGCCGAGGGCCGCTCCCGCCCGCATGGGACGTGTTGATGGCGCAGCACACGATCGCATCGGTGGCGGCAGGGTTCGCAAGGAGGTCGGTGGGCGGACGACTGGTGTTCAACTACCTGGATTTCCTAACGGGCTTCATGGAGGCCTGGCCGGCCGTGTTCACGCGAAGCGGGCTGGTGCCGTTCCTGAAGCGGTACGAGATGACGATGCCCACGCGCTTCGGCGCGGAGGGCGTGTTGACGGTTTCGGAGCCCTTGGCAGACCGGCTGGTGGCGGCGGGGTGTCGGCGGGAGCGGGTCCGGCCGTTGCTGTACGGATACGACAGCGCGGTATTCCGGCCTGGGACGGGCGAGGTCCCGGCGGGGCCGCCGGTGGTGGTGATGCATGGCTCGTTTGACCGGCATCACCTGGGGCGGATCGCGTTGGAAGCGGTGACGGCCGTGCATCGGGCGCGACCGGAGGGGGTGTTTCGATTCGTGGGTCGGGAGACGCCGAACCTGCGCTGGTTCCTCGCGGAGGTGCGGCGGCGATGCCCGGGGCTCACCTTGGAGTGCCCGGGATTTGTGGCCTACGAGGCGATGCCGCGGTGGTTGCAGGACGCCACGGTGGGGATCGTGCCCTACGAGGAGAC
>JBJSZF010000165.1:0-1840 GCA_046090125.1 Verrucomicrobiota bacterium | reverse complement strand
TGTGGTCCCTGATGGACTTCCTGATGCCGGGTCACCTGGGGACGGCCGACGACTTCCGCGAGCGTTACGAGGTGCCGATTGCCCGGGAACGGAACAAGGCCGCCATGGCTCGGCTCTCGCGTCGCATCCGGCCGTTCCTCCTGCGCCGCCTCAAGCGCGACGTCGCCGCCGACCTCCCGCCCCGCATGGAGCACGTCAGCTACTGCGACCTCACCGACGAACAATCCGCCGTCTATCGCCAGCTTCTCGAAGCCACCCGCAAGGAGGTCCACGAGGCCGTCGGCCCCAACGGCCTCGCCCGCGGCCGCATGCTCGTCCTCACCGCCTTGCTCCGCCTCCGCCAGGCCTGCTGCGACCTGCGCTTGCTCCGGCCCGACGCCACCGACCTCGCCCAAGGCGGCAAGGTGCAGCTTTTCAACGAGTTGCTCGACGAGATCCTCGACGGCGGCCATCGCGCGCTCGTGTTCAGCCAGTTCACCTCCATGCTGGCAATCCTGCGCGACGAGCTCGACCAACGCGGCATCCCCTTCTGCTACCTCGACGGCTCCACGACCGACCGCGCCGGCGTCGTCCAGCGCTTCCAGTCCGACCCCGCCGTCCCCATCTTCCTCATCTCCCTCAAGGCGGGCGGCGTGGGCCTCAACCTCACCGGGGCCGACACCGTCGTGCACTTCGACCCATGGTGGAACCCGGCCGTGGAAGACCAGGCGACCGACCGCGCGCATCGCATTGGACAAACCAAGGTCGTGACGAGCTACAAGCTGATCGCGCGCGGTACCGTCGAGGAAAAGATCCTCGCCTTGCAGCAACGGAAGCGCGACCTCGTCGCCGCCACCCTCACCGGCGAGGACGCCCTCGCCGGCAGCCTGTCCTGGGACGAAATCCAGGAACTCCTCGCCTGACCGCCCGCCGCAACGCCTTCCCCGCCCCCACGCTGCAATCCAGCGCGATCTCCGACAGGGCAGGGGAGGGCCCCGGATCATCCCCCGCGCCCGCCCAACAAGGGCTGGCACCCTCCCGACCATGATTTGCCCATCCCCAACCTCTTCCGGAGTCCTCGAAACCTTTGAACGAACCCTCCAAAACGACCCGCCACCTTCGGCTGGCAACAAACAGACCCTCGAAAACGACCCGCCACCTTCGGTTGGGAACAAATGGACCCTCGGAAACGACCCGCAACCTTCGGTTGGCAACGAACGAACCCTCGAAAACGACCCGCCACCTTCGGTTGGCAACAAATGAACCCTCCAAAACGACCCGCCACCTTCGGTTGGCAACAAGTGAACCCTCGAAAACGACCCGCGACCTTCGGCTGGCAACAAATGGACCTTCGAAAACGACCCGCCACTTTCGGCTGGCAATAAATGTGCCCTCGAAAAGGACCCGCGACCTTCGGTTGGCAACAAACGGACCCTCGAAAACGACCCGCCACCTTCGGTTGGCAACGAATGAACCCTCGAAAACGCCCCGCCACGATGGGTTGGCAAGAAGTCACGTTGCCTGACGTTTTTGCCGGATGGGCCTTCTTCATCCCCTGGGAGCATGGCTTCGACATGGCCCGTCCCCCAACGCCGGGAGCGCGGCCGTCCCCGGCCGCATCCCCTGTCCCCGTTCATCCCAACGGTATGCCAGCCTGTAGCCGGGGTTGAGCGCAGCGACACCCCCGGCCCCCATGCATGCCGACACCCGCACCCCGGAGGGGTGCCAGCTCGGGCAACGACGAATGCCCCGACGCGAACGCCCTTCGCACGCCCATGCTGGCACCCCTCCGGGGTGCGAGGACGTCTTGGGGGGCAGGATCCGGTGGTGTCGCTCCGCTCACCACCGGCTACATCCTGGC
>JBJSZF010000164.1:0-7587 GCA_046090125.1 Verrucomicrobiota bacterium | reverse complement strand
CGCTCGTCGTCAGCACGAGGTTGCCGCGCAGCCCCTGGGCGCGCCACGTCTTCGCGGCCTCGTCCCTGACGAGGTAGCTGCCCGTCACGTTGATGCGGAACGTCAGGTCCCACTTCTCATCGGGAATGTGCCCCGACGTGTCGCTGGGCACGAAGATGCCCGCCGTCACGCAGATCGAGTCGAACCCGCCGTACGCCAACGCCACCTGGTCGAGCATGGCGCGGATGCTGGCGCGGTTGGTGATGTCGGCCGCGAGGCCGATCGCGGGGCCGCACCCGGAGATGCCCGAGCCCGCGACGCCGATGCCCTGGCCGAGCTTGGCGGTGATCTCCTGGGCCGTGGCCTCCGCCGCCGCCGCGTTCAGGTCCACGCACACGATGTGCGCCCCCTCCCGAGACAGCCGCAGCGCCGTCTCGCGCCCGATGCCGCTTCCGGCCCCTATCACGATGATCACCTGCCGGGCCAGCTCCTTTTCCGGCGGCATCCGGCGCAGCTTCGCCTCCTCCAGCAGCCAGTACTCGATGTCGAAGGCCTCCTGCTGCGGCAACGCGATGTAGCGGTCGATGGCCTCGGCCCCGCGCATCACCTCCACCGCGCAGTTGTAGAATTCGGCCGTGACGCGCGACTCGGACTTGTCCTTGCCCCACGCCACCATGCCCACCGACGGGATGAGCACGACGGTGGGGTTGGCGTCGCGCATGGCGGGCGAGTCCGGACGGCGGCAGCGCTCGTAGTAGGCGGCGTAGTCCTTGCGATATGATTCCAGGCCGGCCTTCAATGCCGTTTGCAGGCGCGCCACGAAGGCGTCGATGCCCGCGTCGCTCGCGTCCGACAAGGGCTCGGCCAAGGGGACGTACAACGGCTTGATCTTGGTGCGGAGGAAATGGTCCGGGCACGACGTCCCCAGCTCGGCCAGGCGGGGCGCGTCCTTCGAGTTGACGAAGCGGAGGATGGCATCGTCGTCCTGCACGGTGGCGATGAACCGTTGCTTTTGGCTGACCTGCCCGCGCAGCCAGGGCAACAGCCGCGCCAAGACCTTGCGCCGGACGTCCGGCGCGAGGCTTGAGTGCTGCGCGCCGCCGAAGGCCGCCGCGTCGCCGCCCTTCGCCGTGTACTGGGCCTCGATTGCCTCCGACGCCCGCTCGATGTACGCGAGCGTCTCGTCGTAGCACTCCTTGTCGTCGTCGGCCCACGAGATGAAGCCGTGCTGGCACATCATGATGGCCCGGACCGATGGCTGGGCTCGGCAGATCTCCTGCATGGCGAGGCCCAGCTCGAAGCCCGGGCGCATCCACGGCACGTAGGCCATCCGGCCCCCGAAGATCTCCCGCGTCAGCTCCTCGCAGCGGGCGCTCGCGGCGATGGCGATGACCGCGTTGGGGTGCATGTGGTCCACGTGGCGGCCCGGGATGAAGCTGTGCAGCGGCGTGTCGATGGAGCTGGCCCGCGGGTTCAGGTTGAACGTCGCGTGCGTGTACATGCCCACCATGTCGTCCTCGGCCTTGGACTTGAGCCCCTTGTCCGCGCGGGCCGCGTAGGAGCGCTGGAGGCCGATCAACCGCTGCTGGTACAATGACGAGAAGTTTTCCCGCGTGCTGGTGCGCAGGTCGCCGCCCGACCCCTTCACCCACAGCACCTCCACCGTCTCGCCCGTCAACGGGTCCGTGGCGGGCAGCTTCGACGACGTGTTCCCGCCGCCGGTGTTGGTGATGCGCTGGTCGCTCCCGAGGCAGTTCGAGCGGTAAACGAGCCGTCCCACCGGGTCGAGCGTGGCCGCCTTTGCGTCGTCCCACAGGTGGTTCACATGCCTAAACGTCTTGGTGCCCATGTTCGTCGTGTAACGTGAAGAGAAAGCGCGCCGTTCCCGCGATCTCGAAGAACCCGACGCGCTCCAGCCGACCTTCGCCACCCTCGCTCCCGGACGGCAACGATGTTTTTCCGCCCGCCCGGAGTCACCGACACCTGGGCAGGCAACCGGCCCGCCCGTCGAACCCGGGCATGGCGGAGAAACGTGGCGTCCCAACCTGCCGTCGCGACCCTATCCCCTACCCCGGCCGCCCTACCCATCCAACCGGACGGGCGATTCCGCCGCGTGCGGTTTTCCGGAAGCGTTCGTGACATGGCTTGTCCGGTCGTGTCCTGGGGATGGCACGCGCACGGACGTCCACAGGAGGATGGCTGCGTCGTGGTCCTCGCGAGGAAAGGCTCCCTCGTCGCCGTGTCGTCCTTGCTGACACTGAAGTCACCGACTTCCGAGCCAGGGGCAAGGGAGGGACGGCACGGCGGTCCTCGACAATTCGGAGACGGGTCGGCCCGCAGGTGCCGGCAACCGCTTGGGGCATCCCGTGGGCTGCGTCCTGCCTGCACGCCGGACATGGCAGCCACGTGCCCCTGCGGCCTGGCCTCGCGGCCTCGTGCGGGACAGCGCAAGCGGGCTCGTGAACCCGATGACGCGACCGGCGGGACTCGCGCCCGGGCGGCGCGCACCGGCATCGACGCCGGCGGCGGCACACGACATCCCGGCGTGCCGGTTGACTCCGGCAACCCCGGCTTGCTCCCCTTCCCTGCATGAATCCCTCCTTGGCGTGGTCGCGGGACGTGGCGTGGACGGCGGCGGCGGTTGTGGCTCTGGCCATGACCGGGACGACGCGCGGGGAAGAGTTGAAGAAGGGCAACAACGCGGCGGCCCAGCCCCGGACGCCGGAGGAGCAGCGACGCTCCTTCTCGCTGCCGGAGGGTTTCGTCATCGAGCTCGTCGCCAGCGAGGAGACCGGTCTGCCGAAGCCCGTGACGGTTGCGTTCGACGACTCGGGGAGGCTGTGGTCGGTGACGGCGACGGAATACCCGCGGGACAACGACCCGCAGGCGTGGGAACGGCCGGGCCGTGACCGCGTGGTGGTGATCGACGCGCCGCATCGGCCGGGGCCGCACCGGGCGCGGGTGTTTGCGGACGGGTTGGTGTTGCCCATGGGCGTGCTGCCCCAGGGCCGCGGGGCGGTGGTGGCGCACGGGCCGGAGATCGTGTTCCTTGACGATCGCGACGGCGACGGCCGGGCCGACACGCGGACGGTGTTGCTGAAGGGGTTTGGAACCCAGGACACGCATACGATGCCGCACCAACTGGAGTGGCTGCCGGGCGGATGGATCGCCTTCTCGCAGGGCGTCTTGAACAACGGGACGGCCATCACCACCACCGGGGCGCGCGTCAACTTCGACCGGACCGTGGTGGCGCGGTTACGGCCGGACGGGTCGGACCTGCGGGTGATCGGGACGGGACTGAACAACATTTGGTCGTGGGTTCAGGACCGTGGCGGGCGGGTGTTCTTCCATGAGGCGAATGACTTTGGGTACGCGGTGGTGCCGTTCGAGGAGGACACGACGTACCCGAGCTTCATCGAGCGGCGCGTGCATCCGGACTCGCCGTACCACCCACCCACCACGCCGAACCTGAACCTGGGAGGCACAGGCTTCTCGGGGTTGGCGTTGAGCGACGACCGGGAGGGGTCATTCCCGGCCCCGTGGCATGGGTTGTTCTTCGTGGCCAATCCCATCACGCGCCGCATCAACGCGGTGGCAGCGACGCTGGGGCCGGACGGCGTGCATCGGTTCGAGCAACGGCCCGACCTGGTAGCCTCGGACGACGAGTTCTTCCGGCCCATCGCGGTTCGGTTCGGGCCGGACGGCTGCCTGTACATCGTGGACTGGTACAACCGGATCATTTCCCACAACGAGATCGCACGGGATCACCCGGCGCGGGACAAGACGCGCGGGCGGATTTGGCGGGTGCGGCACCAGGGGATGAAGCGGCGCGGCGTGCCGGATGTTGCGGCCGCGCGGGACCGCTCGTTGATCCGGCACTTGCAGGCCCCCGGCACGTGGGAGATGCGGGCGGCGTGGCATCAGGTGGTGGCGCGCCAGCCGCGTTCGCTGGCCCCGACCCTCCGACGCATCGCCGGGGACGCGTCGCGCCCCGACGACGTGCGCATCCATGCGTGGTGGTGCATGGAGGGGTTGGGAACGTGGGACGAGGCGCTGTGCGCAGGATTGATCCAGTCCAGGAACGCGGACGTCCGGCACGAGGCGGTCCGTGCATTGGCCACGTTCCGGCCGCCCATGGAACGTGTGTTCGCATTGATCCAGCCACTGTCCAACGAGCCGACGTTTCGCGTGCGCAACGAGGTGCTGCGCGTCCTGCGGGAACGCGCCACGGAACTGTCGGACGAGCACTGGGCGTGGGTCGAGCGTTGGCGAACGCGGCCGGACCTTTCCCGCACGGTGAAGGGCTGGGACCGGAGCTACCTCGCGCCGGGCGGGACCTACGAGGCGGCCTTCCAGAACCTGCTCGTTCAGATGATCCAGGAGCGACGGGCGGGGGTCGTGCGGACGTCGGTGCCGAGCCGCTTCACAGGCACGGTGGCCACGCAGCCCAAGCGCGCGGCGGAGGAGGTGGCGCGCCTGGACGAGCGGGTGCGTGGCTGGACGGCGGCAGTCCATGCCGCGAAGAACCCGGACCTCGCCCGGGGCAAGGCGCTTTTCGATGCCACCTGCGCCGTGTGCCATGCCGTGCGGCGGACAGATCCCGGCTTCGCGCCGGGCCTCGCGGGTTCCAGGAACCGGTCCACGGAGGCCATCCTGACGTCGGTGCTGCACCCGGCGCGCGCGGTGGAGGGCGTGTTCCGCCAGTTCCGCGTGGAGACCAAGGGCGGGGAGGTGGTGGATGGGTTCATGGGCGGCGAGACGGCGGAAGCGGTCACGGTCCGGTTTGCCGGCGGCACGAGCCGGGTGATCCCGGTGACGGAGATCGCGCGTGCGGGCTACGTGGAGGGATCCTCGGCCATGCCGGAGGGACTGATGGAGGGCTGGGACGAGGGCCGCGTGACGGACCTGATTCGGTACGTCCAGACGCTGGAGTGAGCGCGCACGCGTGACGCGGCGAGGGCGGCGCGCGCGGCGGGATGCGGCATCCTGCTTCGACGCCTTGCGCCACCACGGACGCGTCACCAAGGTCCCGGTCATCATGGAAATAGACCTCAAGCAACAGCTCGCCGACGTGACCGCCACGCTGGCCGCACTGGCCGAGAGCGGCCGCCGCGTGGACCGCCAAATCGAGGCGGTGGACCGCCAACTCGAGGAGCTCGGCCGCCAGATCGGCGGCCTCGGCAACAAGTTCGGCACCTTCACCGAGGGCCTCGCCGGGGCCTCGATGCGCCGCATCCTGTTCGACACGTTCCACGTCGATAGCGTCGCCTCCATCCTCCACCGCCGGCGCAAGGACGGCGGCCGCGAGTGCAAGGCCGACATGCTGGGCTGGAGCAACGGCACGGACAACCGGGTGATCGTGGTCGAGATCAAGAGCCAGCTCACCCTGCGAGACCTGGACCAGCTTGAGGCGTTGCTCCTCCGCCTGGGGGAGTTCTTCCCCGAGCACCGCGGCAAGACCGCCGAGGGCCTCGTCGCGGCCGTGGGCATCAGCGACGCCATGGAAGCCGAGGTCCTGCGGCGGGGCCTGCACCTCGCCAAGTCCAGCGACGAGAACTTCACGTTGGCCGACCCCGCCGGGTTCGTGGCGCGGCGCGTGCGGGTTTGACGCGGCGCACCCACCGGGCGCCACGCGCGACGCCCTTCAGGCCCTTGGCGCACGGCGGGCCACGGCGGCCCCCAAGCAAGGCTTCGCGCTTGGAACTTCGGAGTTCGGCCGCATGGTGGGCGCATGATTCGATCCTGTTGGGGCGCGCTCCTACTGATGGCCGCCGGGCTCTCCTTTCTTCCCCGCGCCGGGGCTCAAGGCGGCGCTGGAAGGGCCCTCGACGGGCCCGACTTCCGCGAGGTGGTCAAGAAGGGCAAGGATCGCGTGTTCCCGGCGGTGGTGTTCATCAAGTGCCTGACCGAGGACCTGCAACGGGGGGAGAAGCGAAGCCAGGAGACCTCGGGCAGCGGCGTCCTCATCAGCGCGGACGGCGAGGTGCTCTCGAACTGGCACGTCGTGGACAAGGCCACCGAGGTGCGATGCCTGCTCTATGACGGGCAGGCGTACAAGGCCAAGGTCCTGGGCTCCGACAAGGACACGGACGTCGCCCTGCTCAAGCTCGAGATGCCGGCCGGGGCCAAGCCCCTGCCACACGCCGCCCTCGGCCAGTCCGCCACCCTCACCGAGGGTGACTTCGTCATGGCCATGGGCGCGCCGTGGGGCCTGAGCCGCTCCGTCAGCATCGGCATCATCTCGTGCACGCGCCGCTACCTGCCCGGGTCCAGCGAGTATTCCATCTGGCTCCAGACCGACGCCGCCATCAGCCCCGGCAATTCCGGCGGGCCCCTCGTCAACGTCCAGGGCGAGGTCGTCGGCCTCAACACCCGCGGCATGATGGCCGGCGGCGGCGACATGGGCTTCACCGTCCCCATCGAGGTCGCGCGGGCCGTGGCCGACCAAATCCGCCGCGACGGCCGCATGGAATGGGCATGGACCGGCCTCCAGCTCCAGCCCCTCCGGGACTTCAATCGCAATGTCTATTTCCCGCATGACACTGGCGTGATGGTCGCGGAGACGGACCCCGAGAGCCCGGCTCGACGCGCGGGCATCCAGGCGGGCGACCGCATCGTGTCGGTCAATGGCAGCCCCGTGTCCGCCATGACGGAGGAGGACCTTCCCGCGATCAACCGCCTGCTGGGCCTGTTGCCCAAGGGCAAGCCCGCCGAGATCCAGGTCGCACGTCGCGACACCACGGTGCAGGTGGCCGTCACCCCGCGCGCCAAGGGCAAGGTTGAGGGCGAGGAGCTCGCGTGCCCGCGTTGGGACTTCACCGTCAAGGCCATCAACCAGTTCGACAACCCAGACCTCTTCTTCCACCGCAAGGAGGGCGTCTTCATCTTTGGGGTCCGCTTCCCTGGCAACGCCGCGTCCGCCGGCCTCGCCCAGCAAGACATCCTCCTCAAGATCGACGGGCGCGAGGTGAAGACCCTTGCCGACGTCCGCGAGGTGCACCAGCAAGCCCTCAGCAATGTCGAGTCCAAGCACCGCGCCCTCGTGTCCCTCCTGCGCAACGGCGAACTGCGCCAGGTCGTCCTCGACTTCTCCCGCGTCCACGCCCGCGAATAGCAAACGCTCGCCGCTCGCCGCGCCCCCCACCGTGCCCACACGCCTTCCCCTGCTCCAGCTCCCGCTCCTGCTCCTCGCCTGGGCGGCCACCCGACTCAGCGCCGTCCCGCCGGACTTCGACTTCACCCAGGCCCCGGACGCCATGGGCTGGAGCCCCACCCACGACGTCGGCTGGGGCGCCCCGGACGAGCGAGGCCTGGGCGTCGCGCTGGCCGGGCCCGACCCCTACCTCACCAGCCCCCTGCTGGAAATGCCCCGGTCCGGCAACGTCCTCGTCGAGCTGCGGATCCGGTCGGAGTCCGGCGGTCACGGCCAACTCTTCTGGTTTGAGGAGGCGGCGGACGAGGCGAGGTCCGTCCACTTCCCTTGCCGGAGCAACGCCTGGACGGACGTGTGCGTGGCGATCCCCAACCCGGGCCGCTCCGCCCGGATCCGCTTCGACCCGCCCGGGGCACGGGGCGAGGCGCAACTCGCGTGGTTGCGCGCATCGCCCG
>JBJSZF010000163.1:0-17687 GCA_046090125.1 Verrucomicrobiota bacterium | reverse complement strand
ATGGTGCGAGCCCGTGGAAGTGGCGGGGCCGGGTTTCCTCAATTTCCGGTTGTCGGCGGGGGCGCTGGAACGGGCGTTGGGCGCGGCGATGGGGGCGACGGTGCCGTTCGTGGAACCTGCCCACCCGAGGCGCACGGTCGTCATCGACTTCAGCTCGCCCAACGTCGCGAAGCCCATGCACATCGGGCACGTGCGCTCGACGGTGCTGGGGGACGCCTTGGCACGGACGTTGCGGTTGCTCGGGCACGATGTGGTCACGGACAACCACATCGGCGACTGGGGCACGCAGTTCGGGATGTTGCTGCTGGGATGGAAGACGCGGCTGGACGCGGCGGCGCTCGGGCGCGACCCCATCGCGGAGCTGGAGCGCATTTACAAGGCGGTGAACGCGGCCTGCGACGCGGACCCTTCGGTGCGAGACGCGGCCAAGGCGGAGCTGGTGCGGCTGCAAGGCGGGGACGAAGCGAACCTGGCGATCTGGCGGGAAATGATCCGGCTTTCGCAGTCTCAGTTCGACGCGATCTACGGGCGGCTGGGGGTGACGTTCGACCACACCTTGGGCGAGAGCTTCTACAACCCCTGGCTGGCCGGGGTGGTGGCGGACATGGCGGCGCGAGGGATCGCGCGGGACAGCGACGGGGCGAAGGCGGTGTTCTCGCGCGGGGACGTGGCGGCGAAGGAGGACCCGTTCCAGATCCAGCGCGACGGCGCATGGCACGACATGCCGTTGCTCGTGCAAAAGTCCGACGGCGGCTTCAACTACGCCACGACGGACCTGGCGACGTTGGACTACCGGGTTCGGACATGGTCACCCACGGACATCCTCTACGTGACGGACGGGCGGCAGCAGGGGCATTTCCGGCAGGTGTTCGCGGCCTTCAAGGCATGGAAGCCCGAGGCGGCGGCGAGCGTCCGGCTGCATCACGTGTGGTTTGGCTCGATCCTTGGGGAGGATGGCAAGCCCTTCAAAACGCGTTCCGGGGACACGGTGCGGCTGGGCGAGGTGCTGGATGAGGCGGAGGAACGGGCGTTGGCGGTGGTGAAGGAGAAGCGGCCGGAGCTGCCGGACGCCGTGCAGCGCGAGATCGCGCGCGTGGTGGGCATTGGGGCCGTGAAATACCAGGACCTGCTCCCGAACCGGCAAAGCGACTACGTGTTCTCGTGGGACAAGATGCTGGCGTTGCAGGGGAACACGTCGCCCTACCTGCAATACCAGTACACGCGGGCCGCGAAGCTCGTGCGCGACGGGGGCGGAACGCCGTCGGCCGCCGGAAGCGTCCAGGTGGCCACGCCAGAGGAGCGGGCACTGGCCCGGCACCTGTTGAACTTCGGCCTGGTGTTGGCGGCCGTGGGCGAGGAGGCGCGACCGAACTACCTCTGCAACTACCTGTATGAGCTGGCAGGTTTGTCCTCGCGGTTCTACGAGGCGTGCCCGGTGTTGCGGTCGGAGGATCCGGTGCGGTCCTCGCGGCTGGCGTTGTGCCAGTTGACGGCCCGCGTGCTCCGATTGGGCCTTGATTGCCTGGGGATTGGCGTGAGCGAGCAGATGTAGCGGCCGCCCCGGGGGACGCGACGCCTTCGTTGTCGCCTGCGGTCCAGGTTCCATGTCAGCGTCGTGGGCATGACGAACGACGAGGCACTGGCCCTGTTTCGACAGACGGGCGCGTTGCTGGACGGGCATTTCATCCTGCGCAGCGGGCTGCATTCGCGGCAGTTTTTCCAGTGTGCGCAGGCCTTGCAGGACATGCCCATCGTGGAGCGGTTCGGCGCCGCGCTGGCGGAGCGGGTCCGGTCGCTCGGGGCCCGGACGGTCATCGCTCCGGCCATGGGCGGGCTCGTAATCGGACAGGAGGTCGCACGGCAGCTTCGATGCCGCTTCGTCTTCGCGGAAAAGGAGGACGGTCGGCTCGTCCTGCGGCGCGGCTTCAAGCTGGCACCAGGCGAGCCGGTGCTGGTCGTGGAGGACGTGGTGACGAAGGGTGGGCGAGTGCTGGAGACGCTGGCCATCGTTCGCGAGCATGGCGGCGACCCGCGGGCGGTGGCGGTAATGGTGGACCGGTCCGACGGTGCCCTCGATTTGGGCGTCCCCTTGATCAGCCTGATCCGTCTCCACGTCGAGGCTTTCGCGGCGGACCAGTTGCCTCCAGACCTTGCAGCAACGCCCGCGACGAAGCCGGGTAGCAAGTGATGGGGCAAGCCCCGGGTGCCGGGCTTGCGTCGGGTCAAACCGTCGCGCCGGACGGCGACGGCTTCAGGACGTACACCAGCCCGCCGATGGCGCTCCACGCGAGGTTGGCGGAGTAGGCGAGGAGGGCGAGGGCGAGGGCCTCGCCGTGGCGGACGCCGGGGAACTCGGGCAAGGCAAGGAGGGAGACCAGCAGGTTTTCGCGCACGCCGAGGCCGCTGGGCGTCACGGGCAGGGCCGCAATGCACACCACGGCCGGCACGACGAACCACAAGACCCGCGCCGGCACCTCCAGCCCGATGCCGGACGCGATCGCGAGAAAGGTCCCCACGATGGCGACGTTGATCACAACGGAATAGGCGGCCGCCACCGGAAGGTAAGTTCGGTCCCGCCCGAACAGGCGACATGCGGCCAGTGCCCTCGCGAGCGAGTCCCCGCTGGGCAGCCGACAGAGCATCCGCGCGGCCCCGCTTCCCGCAGCCAGCCAGTTCGTGTGGAACGCCGCCATCACCAACCCCGCAGCCACCGACGCCATCGCGGCCACCACCACGGCCACGGCAGGGTAGTTCCTGTGCGCCAGAAACAACCCGGTCCCGTCCGGCGCTCGCCAAGCCAAGGGGATCATCGCGACGGCGAAAACCAGCAAGGCAAGGGTCCCCACCAAGCGGTCCACCAACACGGTCAGCGCCGCCTCCGCCCGACGCTCGCGCGTCCAGCGCGAGGCGCACCATGCCTTCACCACGTCGCCGCCCGTAGAACCCAGCAGGAAGGCGTTAAAGAAATGGGCAACGAAGGAGACCCGGATCACGGACCCCACGCCCACGTCGAGACCTTGGACCCTCAAGGCCCGCCGCCAGCGCAACCCGCCCAGGATCACCGGGATGCCGCAGCAACCCAGCGCAACAAGCCAATGCTGGGCGGAGAGCCGGCCAAAGGTTCGCCACAATTCCATGGGCCCGCGTGACCATGCCAGACGCCTCTGGTCCCATTTGCCCAGCGATTCCCAACTCTGCCCCGAGGACGCCAAGTGAAGCTGAGCCTCGTTGCAAAAGATGACGTGGAAGATCAACCCAAGCAGCAGTGCCGCCACGGCAAGCCGAACCCACGCGCCCCAGCGGGCTCCTCGCCCGTTGCCGCCCCCCCCTGGAGGCCCCTCACCCATCCCCGCGGCGCTCACTCGGGTCCCCACGCTGACCGGATGAACTCGACGCCCTTCAGCACCGCGTCCCTAGGCATTCCTGGCGAGAGTTCAAACACCTTGATGTGATCGGGGCGCACAAACTGGGCGAGCGCCCGAAAGTCAATGCAACCAGAACCCGGAGCGCGATGGTCCGCAGCCGGCGGCACCACGTCGTGGACGTGAAAGCCTGCAAGGTGAGGTTCCATGGTTTCAAGGTGAAGCACGTGGCCCGCCATCAGGCCCAGGTTCTCCTTGATCTGGGCATGCCCGCAGTCGTGCCAGTACCGCACGTTGTCCGGAAACGAGTCGAAGAAAAACGGGAGGTCGTGGTCGAACGGGATCTCCTCGACGGCCTCCCGGTTCTCGATGCCGAGGAGTAGGCCGCGCTTGGCAGCCTCGTCGGCAATGCGCCGTATCAACTCGGTCGCTGCCTCCATGGCAGGGCCCTTCCGAGCCTCGCGTCGCAGCTCGATCTCCGAGAGCAGCTTGGCGTACTTCGGGGAGTCCTGCTGTCCCTTTTCCGCCATCGCCTCCAGCTTGCCCATGTAGTCGGGCGTCCCAAACAACCCGCCTAGGTCCGCCTCACCCGTGTGCAGCACGACGAGCCGCGCCCGGACGCGCTGGGCCAGCTCTAGCGTCTTGAGCGTGTGCTTGAGGGCGTTGTCCCGTTCCCGCCGATCCGGCGAGCTGAACTTGAACAGGTTGGGAGCCGCATGATTCACGCCCACCGGCAACGGGCAGAAATTGTGGAGGGTCGAGATTTGGATGACCCCCGCCTCCACCGCCTCCAAGATGCCGGGAACAAGACTCAGCCGGATGCCATGGCTCAACTCAGCGTGGCCAAAACCCAGGTCGCGAATCTCCTCGAGCATCTTCCGGCCGTCCTGGTGTCGGCCGGAGTTCCAACACGTTGAAAACGAATACATCCCAAAGCCCCCGCCTCATCACCCCATCCCGGCATTCGCCCGCAACGACCATCCTCGGGCGGTGCAGTCTCTTCCCCGAGGGTCGTTCCCTCACGGGCCTGGAACCGAATCGCCCAAGCCGACGGGGGCATGAGCTGCCCCCATCGGCCCGGCGGTGGACATCAGACGTCCGCGTAGCGTGCCGCAAGCATGGCGTTGAACTTCGCCACCTTCATGCGACGCCGACGCTTCTCGCTCGGCTTCTCAAAATGACGGTGATTGCGCACCTCCTTGAGGGTGCCCTCGCGGTCCACCTTCTTCTTGAGACGACGCAAAGCCCGGTCCACGGGCTCGCCCTTCTTCATCTTAACTTCGCTCACTTCACGTTCACTTCCTTTCGCATGACCGGTCCGGTACACAGGGCACCGCCTCCGGCCCGTGTGCGTCCCCAACGATTCTGCCTGAATGGACGACACGGCATCCGCAGGCCGTCTTTGCAGCCCATGCGGGACGGCGTGGATACCCTAAACCAGCGACGAAGCAAGCCTCGATTCCCACGCCCAAGACACCGGAACCAGACGGCGAAACCAGCGGCAGGTGACGCCAGCCTCCGCACGCTTGGCTCGCGCTTGCCCCCTTTGGCCAGTCGGAGGCAAGACCTGACCTCATCCTTCCGCCCGCCGTTCGCGCCCCAACCCAAGCCGCAGACATGATGGATGGCAGGGGAGGCACCCACATCCCCGCCTCCATCCCGTAGCTCGAGGAGGACCTCGACACCCGGACCCGGCCACCCGGATGGCAGCCGACCGCCACGCCCTTGGGTGGCGGCGGGCCGATGCAAGGGGTGATGGGTCCGCCGTCACCACAGCCGAGATCCTCTCGGCATCCCCTCTGGATTCGCTATTCCGAAGAAGTTGACCGCCCTGAACGCGCAGTCGGCAGCCGTATCTGCACCCCGGCAGCGAGTCGTGGGCAAGCCATCGAACCCATGTCGCCACGATGCATCCCCTCGTACGCCGGAAAGGCTTTCCGCCCGCCTTGCCTCTTGCCGCCCCGGCGGCCGTGGCAACACTGTTGCCCCATGAGCAACACGCTTTCCAATGCGCCCGACCTTTCGCGGCGCGCACCTCGCAGCATGCGCGTCCGCCTCGGTGGATACGCCATCCTTCCCCGAGTCCTGGACAAGTGCCGCGCGGCCATCGCCGGCACCCTCGGCGAGTACAAGTACAACTGCCCCCTCGACCAAAACTTCCTCTCCTTTGTCGGCATCGACGCCGAGGCGCTCAAGGCCGAGGTCGCCAAGGGCGGCGGCGACGGGGACGTCCTCGCATGGATTGAGTCCCACGCCACGCACAAGCGTTCGCCATGGGAAGTCCAGCAATGGAGCGCCTTCCAGGACCAACGGGGCCCCTCCAGCGACCCCGACACCCTCGGCTATTTCGTGGATTCCGTCCGCAAGCTCTCCAGCCATCGCGACGACATCCGCACCTGGGCCGACTTGCTCGACCTCGACGACCACGTTTCATTCGGCGGCAAGGCGTGACGGTGGCATGGGACGCGACCCGCCCCCCTTGCGCATCACCCAATGACTCCCAACGCGTGGCAAACCCCCGTCGCCCTCGGGATCGTGGCCGTCACCGCCGCCCTCTTCGCTTGGCGAAGGTTCCGGCCCCGCCGGTTCTCCCTCGGCCGTGACACGGCCTGCGGATGCAGCGGGCGAACGGGCGGCGGCCGCCCTCCGGGCTTGGTGATTTGCGGCCGCAAGGGCGAACGCCCCCGCGTCGAGTTGCGATCCTGAGGAGGCCGCGTCCCATTGCCGCCACCTCGCACAAACCCATGAACCTTCCCCGCTTGGCTGTCGCCGTGCTCGCCGCAGCCGCCGGCATGCACGCGATGGCCGATGCCTTGGCCGCCCAGCGCGAGCGCGGCGACGCCCTCGTCCAGCATCTCCGCTCCCAGGCACCCGCCGAGGCCCTGACCAACACCGGCGTCCTCAAGATCCGGGATGGCAACGGCCGTCGTCGCCTGGTGCCCGTCACCATCGCCACGTGGCCCGATGCCATGGGATGGAAGGTTCGATACGAGGCACGCCCCGCGTCGAACGGACCCGTCGAGGTGTTGATCGTCACCTTTGCCACCAACCGGCCGCCCTCGTACCAAGCCCTTCCCACCAACACCCACATCCCGCCCTCGCAGCAGCCGTTCGCAGGAACGGACTTCTGGTGGTGCGACCTCGGGCTCGAATTCCTGCACTGGCCGGACCAACGCGTGGTCAAGCAGGAGATGAGCAACGGCCGTCTCTGCTGGGCCTTGGACAGCTACAACGCCGGCACCAATGGCTACGCGAGCGTTCGGTCGTGGGTGGACGCCGAGTTCAACGCCGTGCTCCGTGCCGAGGCCTACGACGCCCAGCGGCGCAAGGTGAAGGAGTTCAGCACCGGATCCTTCCGCGAGGTCAAGGGCCGTGATGGAGCCGACGTGTGGGTGCTGCGAGACATCCGCATGCGCGACGACCTCAAGGACTCCCGCACGGAATTGCTGTACGACGTGCCCAGATGATGGCGGGACACGCGGGGTGGTGAGATCTTCCTGCGCTCCGCGCCCGCCTACCGGGTCCACACCACGTACAGCGCCAAGTACACGGCCACACCCGTCACGCTCACGTACATCCAGATCGGCCACGTCCAACGGGCAATGCGCCGATGCTGGTCGAACCTTTCCCGCAAGCCCCGATGGATGGTCACCAAGGCGAGGGGCACGACCGCAATCGCCAGCACAATGTGGCTGAACAACATGGCCAGATACCATGGCTTCAAGGTCGCAGGCCCCGGAAACGGCGTGTTCACACCCTTCACCAACACGATCTTGTGATAGAGGTACAGGACGAGGAACACGACCGAGACGCCAAAGGCCGACGCCATGCACGCGCGATGCGCCCCCAACCGGCGACGGCGGACCAACAGCAGGCCGGCCACCAGCAGGAGGCCCGACAAGCCGTTCAAGCACGCATTTACCAACGGAAGCGTTCCTGCGCTCATCTCCATTCCTCCCTTGAAAGCCGCCCCACCAACTCCAGGACCCGTTCGAGGCAACGTGGGTCCTCCATCTGGACCATTGCCCGCAGAATGCCCCGTCGGTCCATGATCGCAAACGACGAGGAATGAATAAACTGCTCCTCCAAATTGCCCCCCTTGGCCGACTCATTCTCGACGACGGAAAACTTCATTCCCTCCACGGCCAACCGATACACGTCCACCTTGGTTCCGGTCAGGAAATGCCAACGCTCCCCCTCCGCACCATAGCGTTGCGCATACCGGGCCATGACCGCCGGCGTGTCGAAGGCCGGGTCCGCCGTCAACGACACAAACCGGACGGGCCGGCCCTTGGGGACCCCCGCCTGCATCCGGGACATCATCTGGCTCAACTGGTGGCATTGGCCGGGGCACCTTGTGAAAACCACGTTGGCAACCACCACCCATCCCTCCAGGTCATCCCGGGTCACCTTGACTCCAAATTGGTTGGTGAGCCCGAAGGGCCCGAGACGGGAAATCTCGGGAAGCGCGGGCAGGTGGGGCTGCCGCCGGGCAAACACCACGGCCACCAACGCCATGATGGCCAGCAAGACCACCCACGATGCACGCTCGGCGGGCTTCACAAGTAAAAAGGCCGCGGCGCAGCCGCCGCGGCCCATGTCACGATGCCGTAGATAAGGATCACTCGAAGCCGCCGCCGCCACCGCCGGACTTGGCCTTCTCCGCGTACCACTTGTCAAAGTCCGCCTGGGACACCACCTCAAAGTCGCCGCGCATCACGGCATGGCCGCTGCCGCAAAGCTGGGCGCAGGTGATCACGTACTTGTCCACCTTCGTGGGCGTGAAGTGCGCCGGGATGGTCAGGCCCGGCATGGCGTCTTGCGTCACGCGCATCGCGGTCAACTTGAAGCTATGGATTACGTCCATGCTCGAGATCTTGCAGATCACGGGCCGACCCAAGGGAAGCTTGAAGGGCTCACCCAAGGCGCAGACCACGTCGTCCTTGCCGGCCGCGTCATTGGGCTCGATGCCGAACGGGTTTGTCGCAGAGGCGCTCTTGATCTCCTGCTTGCCCCACTTGTTGTCGGGACCTGCATAGTGCGCGCTCCACTTGAACTGCTGGCCCATGATCTGGACCTCGATGGGGTCCGTCTTTGGATCGCCCTTGGCCACGGGGAACTCGTCCACCGCGCGCGCCCACAACGGCACGGCAAAGCCCACGAGCAACACGGCCTCGACGATGGCAACGCCGATCTCGAGGTACGTGGACATGTGGCTCTTCACGCCCACGTAGTCCGCCTTGGGATTGGCGGACTGCCGGAAGCGAAACAAGGCGAGAAGGTAGTAGGCCAGCCATCCCACGAAGAGGAGCAACATCAGCACATGGACATAGCCCACGAAGTCGTCGAGGGCAGGGGCATGAGCGGACGCCGGGGCCGGCATTCCGAGTTTCTGGAGCAATTGCGTCATGATGCTTGGAAAAGTCTTTAGTTGTGCTGGGGATCGTCCGTGTCACCGGGGACGGGTTCTCCCGTCCTTCGGGCGCGGCGAACAATGAAGACAAAGAAGGAGGCAAAGGCCACCCACAGGCCCAATACAAAGACGAGCAGGGCAAAGATCCCGGCGTTGAGGCCCTTGGCCATCGCGTCGTCAGACTTGCCGAAGCACGCGGGGCAGGCATCGAGGCGGGCAGCCCAAGAGGCCAAGGTGGCGAGCACGACCAGCAGGCGGGTGATGTGTCCAAGTCTCATGGTCACAGGTAGCTAATGTGCCGAAGCTTGCGCACGAACGCGACGCCATAGCCCACCAAGGCAAGGGCCGCCACGGCCGATCCCACGCCCCATGCAAGGTCCGAGCCGCCGCCACTGGAACGCCAGTTGCCCAGCGCCCATGCAGCCATCACCCCGGCAAGGCTTGCCGAGGCCGCGATGAAAACAACGTGAAATGCCTTAAGGGACATAGAGGGCCTTGGTCTCGGTGTTTCGGGGCATGTCGTTGCTGCTCCACAAGGTGAGGGCACCCAGCGCGAAGAAGAACACCACCGTCACCGCCAACATGCTATAGATGACCTTCTTCTCGGACATCAGGTGCATGAAGTACCCCGCCACCAGAAATGCCTTGATGCTGGCGATGAACAGGGCGATGGCAATCGTCACCGCCATGCTGTCGAAGTGGACGTAATACATGCCCACGGTGATGACGGTTCCCACGAGGAGCGCGCCAAACACCACCAGGTAGGTCCTGACGTGCGAGGCAATGTCGTGGTGATCGTGACCCTCCGCGTGCGCGGCGGCGTTTTTGGAATGGTCGCTCATGTTGTTCCTCAAAGCAGATAGACAACGGGGAAAAGGAAGATCCAGACCAGGTCCACGAAGTGCCAGAAAAGGCCGGCCACCTCGATGCGGTTGGTGAATTGCTCCGGGTTCTTGCGCCACATGGCGGCGCCCGGGAACGCAAAGTAGCCCAGCACCAATGCGCCGCCCAGCACGTGCAGGCCGTGCAGCGCCGTCACCACGAAGTAAATCGCGAAGAACGTGTGGTTGCGCAGGATGAAGGCATCGAGCTTGTCGATGTCCCCCACCTTCACCGTCATCGCCTTGTGCTCGTGCGCGGCCCCATCGGCATGTTTTTCTCCCGGCTTGGGCTTCGGGGCGTCCGCCGTGAAGGAGATCTCCTTCACCTGCTCCTTGCCCAGCCGGTCGAGGTTGTAGATCGAGCCAAAATCCCAGAAGCCCGCATGCTTGCCGTTCACCTCGATGTGGCCGGTAAACACCTTCCCATCCTTCAGGCGCAGCTCGTAGTGCGTGAACTTCTCGTTGTACTCAAACGACTTGATGCCCAGGAACCCAAACGCGCACAGCAACGTCACCAGCATGTAGGCGCGGAACTTGCCGAACTGGTTCATCTTGAGCGCCGCCCACGCCAGCACCACCGTGACCGACGACGTGATCAGCACGGCCGTGTTGAACGTGCCGATGGGGATGTTGAGCAACCCGTGCGGCCACGCTCTTTCCACCAGCGGCCACTCGCCCTCCGGCGACGTGACCCGCAGCAGGATGTAGGAGGAGAACAAGGCCCCGAAGAGCATGATCTCGGACGCCAGGAAGAGCCAGATGCCCACCTTGGCGTTGTAAAGCCCCGTGTCCGGACGCGGCTTGTGTGTGTAGGGGATTTCCATGTTGGGGATCCTCGAAGGCTGCGGGCTGGGTCAGGGCTTTTGGTCCTGGGCAATGAAGCCGTTCTTGGCGTTTGGGGCGCTGTACTCGTACGGCCCACGGTACACGACCGGCTCGGTGGCAAAGTTGCCGTGCGGCGGCGGAGTCGGCGTCGCCCAATCGAGCGTCGTCGCGCCCCAGGGGTTGTCGCCCTCGACCTTGCGCCCATTCCAGATGCTCATGAACACGTTGACAATGAACGGCAGTTGAAACACCGCCAGCAATGCCGCCGCATGGGTAATGGAGGTATTGAGCTTCAGCGCAATGTCATCGGCCCCAAAGTAGGTCGATCCACCATCCGACATGCGCCGCGACATGCCCTTGAGCCCCTGGATGAACATGGGCGCGAAGATCAGGTTCATGCCAACGAGCGAGCCCCAGAAGTGAATCTTGCCCAACGCCTCGTTCATGTAGCGCCCGGTCATCTTGGGGAACCAGAAGTAAATCCCGGCAAACAGCGCGAAGATGGTCCCGGGAGCCACGACGTAATGAAAGTGGCCGATCACGTAGTAGGAATCGTGCAGGTAGATGTCCGATGCGTTGAAGCCAAGCGGCAGGCCCGTCAGGCCACCAATGCCAAACATCGGCAGGAACGACACCGCGAAAAGCATCGGGGTGTTAAACCGAATGGAGCCGCCCCACAGCGAGATGAACAACGCCGTGAGGATGATCACCGAGGGAATCGAAATCATCATCGTCGTCGTCTGGAAGAACGTGGCCACCTTCGTCCCCATCCCCGTGAGGTACATGTGGTGGGCCCACACGATGAAGCTCAGGAAGCCGATCGACATGGCGGCGTACACCATCGACTTGTAGCCCCACAGCGGCTTGCGGGTGTTGTTGGCGATGATTTCCGAAACAACGCCCATCGCCGGGAGGATGAGCACGTACACCTCGGGATGACCGAGGAACCAGAACAAGTGCTGCCACAGCAACGGGCTGCCGCCGCCGCTTACGGGCAACTGCTGGCCGCTGACCACTAGGCCCGTGGGAAGGAAGAACGACGTATGGAACAGGTTGTCGGCAAGCTGAAGGATGCCGGCCGCCTCCAGCGGCGGGAACGCCAGCAACAGCAGGAATCCCGTCACGAACTGCGCCCACACGAAGAAGGGCAGTCGCATCCACGTCATGCCCCGCGCCCGCAACTGGATGATCGTCGTGATGAAGTTGACCGCGCCCAGCAACGACGACGTGATCAGCAGCACCATGCCAATCAACCACAACGTCTGCCCGTTGAAGGGCCGCGAGAACTCGGCAACCGTCGCCAGCGGCGAATACGAGGTCCAACCGGACTTCGCGGCGCCGCCCGGGACGAAGAACGAAGCCAGCATCAGCACGCCACCCCAGAAAAACACGTGGTAGCTCGCCATGTTGAGCCTCGGGAACGCCATGTCAGGCGCTCCGATTTGGAGCGGGGTCACGTAGTTGCCAAACGCTCCGAATGCGAGCGGCACGATCGCGAGGAACACCATGATCGTGCCATGCATCGCCCCGAACGAGTTGTAGAGGTCTGCAGACATGATCCCGCCCTTCGCGGCCTCGCCCAACAGGGCCTCCAGCAACCCACCGAAGACCGGGATGGGCTTGCCCGGGTTCGCCAACTGGAACCGCATGCACATCATCAACATGAACCCAAAGAACAGGAACAGCAGGGCCGTCAGCCCGTACTGGATCCCGATCATCTTGTGGTCCGTGCTGAAGATGTACTTCTGCCAGAAGCCGGGCTCGTGGTGATCGTGATGATGCTCGTGCGCCTCGTGCGCATGGCCCGTTCCATGTTGGGTGCTCGTTGCGGTACTCATGGGAAGACGTGGGTCGTGTTCGTTGTCAAAATCCTATCGCAATGGCCCTGCCTGCGGTGCAGCCGCCACCGGCCCGCCCGGGCGCGCGGTCATCGCCCGCTGGCCAGGTCCGGCAGGCGTGCGGTCGGCGACCAAGACGCTCAGCAAAACCGGCAGGTAAACGATGCTCGCCAGGAACAACCGGCGCGCGGCCTGCCGCGTCAATCGAGCGGCAAACACCACGGCGCACGCGAGGAAGGCCAACCCGAGCGCCAAGGCTACCCCGGCATACCAACGGCCTGCCAACCCCAGCCCGACCGGAGCCAAGCTGAATGCAAGCAAGGCCACCGTGTGCCGCACGGCCGTCATCCCCGTGCGGCGGCCCTCCGGATCCACAACGGGCAACATGCGAAACCCGCCCCGCGCATAGTCGTCCCGATACATCCACGCGATGGCCATGAAGTGCGGCATTTGCCAGAAGAACAGGATGGTGAACAAGGCCCACCCCCCCGCGCCCAGGTCACCCGTGGCCGCCGTCCAGCCCATCAAGGGCGGCAACGCGCCCGGCACGGCCCCGACCAGCGTGTTGAGCGTCGTGACCCGCTTCAGCGGCGTGTACACGAAGAGGTAGCTCCCCAACGTGACCGTCCCCAGCAACCCCGTCAGGGCGTTCACCCGAAACGTCAACCAAAGCATCCCCACCACCGAAAGGACCACCCCCACCTGCAATGCCGTTCCCGGCTCCACCCGACCGCTCGGCAAAGGTCGCGTCCGCGTCCGCGTCATCAGGGCATCCGCCTCGCGCTCCAGATATTGGTTCAAGGCGGCCGCGCCCGAGGCCAGCAACGCCGTCGCCACGATGGTCTCCCAGAACAAGAGTCCCCCAAGGCCATCCCTCGCCCCGAAGTAAAAACCGAGAGTCGTCGTCAACACCACCAACGCCGTCAGGCGTGCCTTGAACAACTCCGACCACACGGACCCGGACGACGCCGTGGCGCCCGTCGCCGCCGTGGCGACTCCGTGCAGGGGCTCCGTGCTGGACCTTGAGGACATGGAGTAAAAATCAAGCAGGCCGCCCGAAGGCGACCGTGGCAGAAGGTTTTATGAGGGCTTCCCCCGCGCGGCAAGAATCGAATGCCACCCCGGCGCGGCTCTCCCCGATGAGACGCGACGAGGCGAGCGCCACTCCGGAGGACAAGATGACCGCACCCACCGCCACGTGGGCCGTGGCGAGGTCAGCGGCCTTGTTCGTCCACACCGTGGCCGCGCCCAGGGCGAACTGAATCGCAAACAAGCCGCACCAAGCTCGAACGCCCGTCTTCCACGGACCTTCCAAGCGTCCCGACCTGCGCCACGTCCAAGCGGACGCCGCCACCAAAGCAACCGCCAGGAATCGATGGATCATGTGCAGGTGGACTTGGAAGGCCGTCACGGGTGCGTCGTCCACGATCCCGGTCCTCCGCTGGTTGACCGCAGCCAGCGTCTCGGGGCCCGTGTCCGGGTAAAACTTGCCATACGCGAGAGGGAAGTCCGGGACAGCCAGCCCAGCATGTTGGTGGCGCATCGTCGCGGCGACCGTCAATTGCACGAACACAAGCGCTGCCACGAAGCCAAGCCATGGGCCAATCCGCACGCCGGGCTCGCTCGGCTGCGGGCCACCGGCACGGGAATCCAACCAAGCCGCCACGGAGGGGTTGGTCGCCAGGACCAAGGTTGCCAGCAGGGAGAGGAACAACTGGGCTGTCGTCGCGTGCAGCACGCCGAAGAAGACCGAGCCAGGGATCCCGAGCACATCGACGGCATTCAGCACCACCCGCTTGCCACCCAACACCCCTTGGACCACCACCAAGGCCAGGGCCAGCCAGCCCAGGGCGCGGATCCAGCGGCGCGAGTCACCCCATTGGAGCCATAAGGCGAGGACAATGGTCCACAGGCCCAGGAGGCTCGCGGCCAACCGATGGACGTGCTCGTGAAAAATCCCCCCCGTCCACTGGCTGATCGGGAAGAAGAACATGTTGTAGCCGTAGGTCGTCGGCCAATCCGGGACGGCCATCCCCACGCCCTTGGACGTCACCAACCCGCCAATGCTCACGACGAGCAGGGCCCACGCAGCGGTGAACCACGCCCAGAAATGACCGTCACGGAAGGTCTGGCGCCCGGAAGGAAGGCTCATGAAGTTGGGCTGCACGGACGCCGCCGCAGGCACCCGCCTGCGACGGCCCGTTCCATGCGTCGGATGAGGTTACTTGACCTCGAGCGTGGCAGCGACCGTCGCGCCGGAGTCCTTGACCTCGACCTCCTGGGTAACCTCGCCCGCCTTGAGATGCTTGAACGCCACGGTGTACTTGCCGGCAGGCAGGCCCTTGAGCGTGAACTTCCCGTCCTTGTCGGTCACGGCGAAGTAGGGATTCGAGACGACCCCGATGTAGCCAAACATCCACGGATGGACGTTGCATTGGAGCTTCACGAACACCTCTTGGTTTGGGAACACCTTGTCCACCGGCTTGGCACCGGCGCCTTGGGCGAAGTTGAACGTGGTGTTGCCGGCGTCCGACTTCATGAAGTTCACGTTGTGCAGGAAGGCGTCGCTGTTGCGGATCTCGACGGTTTGGCCGGTCTGCGCGCCCAGGACGTAGGGTTCGTACAGGCACCCCACCTGGTCCACGACGGGCTTCGTGGCGGGTGCGTCAAACTTCTTCCCATCGAGGCCGGCCTTCACGTACACGAACACGTTGCCGAGGCCGCTGGCGGCTCCGACGACGTAGTGGCGGGTGGTGACGGTTCCCTTGGCGGCCTTGCCGCAGTTCACGTCAGCCATCAGCGGGGCGATGGGCTTCTCTGGGGGCGGGGTGCCCTTGAGGGTGACGGTGCCGGTGACGTCGCCTGCAAACAAAGTCGTCGTCCCGGCGGCGAGGGCGGCGATGGAGGTCAAGTGCTTCATGGAATTTATCCTTCAACCGAACGGTTTCTTGCGAAACTTGGCGCACGCTACAAACGAGCATTTTGGCCCGCAAGCATTGTGTGAAAAATTTCACAAGCGCGGGTTGGACGGTCGGGCAACCCCGCGACATTCAACGCCCATCCGCCCCAATTTACGCGACTCCGACGAGGCCCTTCCTACATGCGTTCACCCCACGTACAGCGCCTGCCGGACCTCATGCGCCAGCACCGACGTCACCGGGTAGCGGCGCTCGGGATCCCTCTCGAGGCATCGCAGGATAATGCGCTCCAGCGCGGCCGGTATGTCCGGATTGACCGACCTCGGCATCGCGAACTCCCCGCGCTCCAACTGCCGACGCAGGATGGCGTCGGGCGTCTCGCCGGGAAAAGGCTTCCGGAAGGTGAGCAGCTCATACGCGGTCACCCCATACGCCCAAATGTCCGCCCGCTGGTCCACGGGTTGCCGCAGCAGTTGCTCGGGGGCCATGTAGTGGGGCGTGCCCGGGTTCTTTTCGAGCTTGCGGGGCGGCTTGGGAATGGGTTGAGCCAGGTCGAAGTCGATGAGCCGGATGGATCCGTTGCGGGTCATGACGACGTTCTCGGGCTTGAAGTCGAGGTGCATGAACCCGTGGTCATGGAGGTGTTCGAGGGCTTCGGCGAGGTCGATGAGCACCTGGGCGACGTTCTCGGCCAGCACGGGGTCGTTGGCGGCCATGCGAAGCTTGAGGTTCTCGCCCTCCACATACTCCATGACGAGGGCCAACTCGCCGCCGATCTTGCCGTGCTCGACGTAACCAATGATGGCCGGGTGCGGCGGCAAGGACTGGAGGACCTCGGCTCCCGTGAGGAACCGCTTGCGCTCGGTGAAGTTCAACAACCGGTTGTCGAGCATGAGCCGCACGGCGTAGGACGCGCCCGCCTCGTCCGTCGCCAGCCAAATCTCCGACACGCCGCCCGCATTGATGCGTTCGTGAAGCGTGTACGGACCCAACCGTGCGCCTGGTTCTACCATGAAGGCCCGCCCGAGCGGACGGGGTTGCGTAGCAAAGGCCACGCCACGCGGCAAACGACTTCCCAAGGTTCTACCGCACCCCGGCGACTTGGCCCTGCCCGAGGCGCCCCTACCCACTCCCTCAAGCACCCGCCCCCACGCCTTCACGGGCCGGGGCGTGCGCGAGGAACGAACCGTCGGAAGGAAAGATCTCAACGCGCCCCCAGCAGAAGATTGGCGGAGCCCTGTCGAAGGGACACTCCCCACCCATCTGGGTCGCTGTGCGTCCGTCCCTGCCTACTGCACCGTCGCCCGGAAGAACGCCTTCTCCGGCACGCCATCCGATGGCACCTCCACCCGCACCAACTGCGTCCGCGTCGCCACGAAGTCCCCGCGCAACGGGGCGCTCGCGCCGTCCGTCGCCAGGCGAAACCCCGCCCCCGTCCAACCGTTCAAGTCCGTCGAGTACCGCACCGAATACCTCCGGCCCGGGATCGCCAGGAACTCCATCGACATCCGCTCCGCCGTCTTCTGCACCACCTTCAGCTCGAACCCATCGGCACGGTCGAAGGCATACGTTCCCGCTCGATACTCGTTCAGGTTCGAGATGCCGTCGCCGTCGGTGTCGTCCCCGGGCCGGACGTCGCGGAGGTTGCCGTTGCGGCCCATGGAGGCCAGCAACGCACGCTCCCAGGCGTCCGGGAGGCCGTCACCGTCGAGGTCCTCGCCCAGGGTGAGGTCCATCGAGGTGACCTCCGTGGACCGGCCCAAGGTCGCCATGTTCAGGGCGGTTTCGAGCGGCAGGTACGTGACCTGGCCGATCTGGACCTTCATCCGATACGACGAGGCGGCGCGCAGGGCGGTGGCCTTGTAGTTGTCGGGCGTTGCCCCGGCGTCCATGGGGACGGAGAGGGAGTAGTTCCGGCCGGGGCCAAGGTTGGGGATGACGCCGGTGCGGACGCGGACGCCGGTGCCCGTTTCGAGGAAGACAACGGCGTTGGTGCTGTTGAAGGGATCGCCCATCTCGGTGCGGACCATGCCGCGGACGATGTGGGGCGGCGCGGGCGGGAAGGCGTGGGCGAGGGAGAACCCAAGGGCCAGCAAGGCAACGGCCACCGTGGCCGCGCGTCGAGGGGATGCTGGCCCTTGGGAAAGGGGTGAGTCAGGCGACCCTGCCTGTGCCGACATGGGGGAAGGATTCATCTTAGAAACGAGGTTGGAGGGACGTTGCAACGAGCGAATAGGGACTCCCATCAGGGCGAATGGGCTCATGGACCGTTTCGAGGGTCATCGGTTCTGTAGGCCGGGTCCCCTGCCCTGGTTAATTTTAACAGTTCCGATCGCCGCCGTGGTCATCTTTCTGATCGTGGCCGCCAGTGTCCAGATCAATCAATGGGGTTTAAACTGGATTTGGGCAGTTTTTACCCTGATTTTTGTGGCTTGGCGCTTCCTGTTGGT
>JBJSZF010000162.1:0-8156 GCA_046090125.1 Verrucomicrobiota bacterium | reverse complement strand
GCCTGCTTGATCATCCGCTGCTCGAGGGTGCCCAGGGTGTCGATGCCGGGCACGAAGTCGAAGGGGAGCGGCGGCTCGGTGGCGTCCGCGCGCAGCGCCGCCTCCAGCACGCGCTGCGGCAGGTTCTTCACCGCGATCTTGCTGCCCTCGGCGGTGATGGCGGCGCGCTCGATGATGTTGCGCAGCTCGCGAATGTTGCCGGGCCAAGGATGGGCAACCAGGGCGGCCCGGGCCGCCTCGCTGATGGACCGGACGTTTTTTCCCAGCCGCGCGTTGAAGCCGCGGAGGAAGTGCGACGCCAGGGTCAGGATGTCCCCGCCACGCTCGCGGAGCGGGGGCGGGCGAAATTGCATGACGTTCAGCCGGTGGAACAAATCCTCGCGGAACTCGCCGCGCCGGATGGCATCCACCACGTCGCGGTTGGTGGCGGCGATGAGGCGCACGTCCACGCGCAGCTCCTGGGTGCCGCCCACGCGCGTGAAGGAGCCATCCTCCAGGAACCGGAGCAGCTTCGCCTGCAACGGGCGGCTCATGTCGCCGATCTCGTCCAGGAAGATCGTCCCGCCATCGGCCTCCTCCACCTGCCCGTGCTTGGTGCGATGGGCGCCGGTGAAGGAGCCCTTCTCGTGCCCAAACAGCTCGCTTTCCAGCAGCGTCTCGGGGATGGCCGCGCAGTTGATCCGGACATAGTTGCCGGCGCTGCGGCGGCTAAGCGAGTGGATGGCCCCGGCGATCAACTCCTTGCCCGTGCCGCTCTCGCCCAGGATGAGCACCGTGGCGTCCGTGGGCGCGACCGTCCGGATGAGCTGGCGCAATTCCTGGACCTTGGGTGCGTCGCCGATGATGTGGTCCACGGAATAGGCGTCGCCCGCGCGTGCCTTGAGCGCGGCGTTTTGGGCGAGGAGTTGGTGGCGCTCGGCGCAGCGGGCGACGGCATGGAGCAACTCGTCAGGCTCGAAGGGCTTGGCAAGGTAGTCGATGGCCCCGGCCTTGATGGCTTCCACGGCCAGCTTCGGGGTCGCGTAGGCCGTAATCATGATCACCGGCAGGCCGGGCCGCTTGCGGGCGATTTCCCGCAGAAGGTCGTAGCCGCTCATCCCCCCAAGGCGACCATCCGTCACCACCATGAAGAACGGCTCCGCATCCACCGCCTTGAGGGCCGCCTCGGCGGACTCCGCGAGGCGCACCTCATAGCCCTCGGCGCGCAGCACCGTTTCGAGGGACAGGCGCATGTTCTTCTCGTCGTCCACGACGAGCATGGGGGGGAGCTTCATCGACGCAGCCGCATCACAGAGCGGGCAGGCAACGTTACGACGAAGGTCGCGCCTTGGCCAAGCACCGACTCGGCACGGACGCTGCCCCCGTACATCTCGGCGTTGTGCTTCACGATGGCCAAGCCCAGCCCGGTCCCGTGCTCCTTCGTGGTGAAGTACGCGTCGAAGAGCTTGGGCAGGTTCTCCGGCGCAACGCCCGGGCCGGAATCCTTCACTCGGACCTCGACCTCATAGTCCGGCGTCACGCGGGCATGGACCCAGACCTTGCCCCGGCCGTTCATCGCCTCGCGCGCGTTCGTCAGCAGGTTCAAGAAGATCTCGGCAAAGTGCGCCCGTTGCCCCAACAGGTGCGGGATCGCCGGGGCATAGTCTCGCTTCACCTCCACCTTGTAGTCCGTGCCCGCCGGAAACGCCTCCTCCACCGCCTTGTCGATCTCGTCCGTGACCATCACCCGCTCCACCTTGCCCTCCGCAAGCTGCGCGTAGCCCATCAACTCGGTCAGGATGCGGTCCGAGCGCACGACCTCCTCACGGATGATCGCGATCTGCTGGGTGATGGTCTTCCCTTCCTTGACGGTCTTCTGGAGCGTGTAGGCGGCGTTGTTGATGATGCCGAGCGGGTTCTTGAGCTGATGGGCGATCTCGGCTGCCAGCCGCCCCGCCGCCTGCAACTGCTTCTCCTTCAGCGCAAACTCCCGTGCCTCGGCCTCCTCCATCCGCTTGCGGTCCAGCAACACCTGCAACGCGTAGCAACAGGCCGACAACAACAACAAGAGCAGCATCCG
Source organism: Verrucomicrobiota bacterium (assembly GCA_046090125.1). Taxonomy (GTDB): domain Bacteria; phylum Verrucomicrobiota; class Verrucomicrobiia; order Limisphaerales; family UBA9464; genus UBA6176. Next base: position 6,097 of record JBJSZF010000162.1, on the reverse strand, counting down.
CGTGACCAGCGACTCCACCGGCTCGTGCACCCCGTCCTCCACCCCGGCCCCCAACGCCCCCTTGCCCGTCGTCTCGATCAACTCCAGGTCCGCCCGGTCCAGCACCCGGTGCAGGAAGCCCGCCAGCATGTACAGGCCCGGCACCGCGATGTTCAGCAGGATCTGGAAGTCCGCCCTCGGGATCACCGCCGCATTGCGCAGGATCAAGCCCGGGCACAGCCAATACAGCACGCTGCCAAACCCCCCCGTCAGCAAGGTCAGCGCCGACACAAACAACGCATCCACCAACGCCAGCAGGTACACCGCCACCTCCACCAGCCGCTGCGGCACCTCGTTCATCCCCCAAATCACGATCCCGCCCCCCACGTTGATGCAGAAGTACACCACGTACAGGGTCCGCAGCAGGTTCCACGCGTCCTCCGCCATCACCGGCAGGTTCTGGAACCACGACGACACGAACAGCAGGTACAGCAGCACCAGCATCGACACCGCCTTCGCCGGAAGCGCCACCCCGCGCTCCACGAACGCCACCCGCTGCATGAACACCGCCCCGTCCGCCTTCGGCGTGTTCACCACGTCCCGCCACCCCCGCAACCACCCCGCCAGCCATCCCTCCGCCGCGTCCGCGCCCGTCGTCATGCCCCCTCACCCTCCCCCCGTCCCCAGCAACGCCAGCACCCGCCCCACCACCGCCTCCACCGGAGCCAAACGCCCCGTCCCCTCGTAGCCGCACGACAACATCCCCTCCTCCGGCCCCACAAACTCCACCCCGCGCGACCGCAGCACCTCCACGTTCGCTCGCGTCGCCGGGTGCCCCCACATCTTGCCGTTCATCGCCGGAGCCACCACCACCGGCGTCCCCGGCTCCAACGCCAGCGCAATGCACCCCAGCGCGTCGTCCGCCAACCCCTGCGCCATCCGCGCGATCGTCGCCGCCGTCGCCGGGGCCACCAGCAACAGGTCCGCCTCGTCCGCCGCCCGCACGTGCGCCGGACGCCACCCCTCGTCCTCGTCGTACAGGTCCGTGATCACCGCGTTCCTCGACAACGTCTTGAATCCCAGCGGCGTCACGAAGCGCTGCGCGTCCGCCGTCAACACCACCTGCACCCGGCAGCCCGCCTTCGTCAGCGCGCTCGCCAGGTCCAGCCCGCGGTGCGCCGCGATGCTCCCCGTCACCCCCAACACCACGTTGCGCCCGCCACTCCCGCCTCCCTTTCCCTTCATGACAACCTCCCAAAGTCCAGCCGGACCCGGTGCCGCCGGCAACGCTCCGCCGCGTAGATCGCCTCCACCCGCGCCAGGTCCTCCTCCCGCGTGCCGCTCACCACCACGTAGTCAAAGTGCACCGCCTCCCCCACCTCCCCGGGAGCCGCCTCCAGCCGACGCCGCACCACCTCCTCCGCCTCCGAACCCCGCCCGCGCAGCCGCGCCTCCAGCTCCGCCAACGTCCCGGGCGTCAGGAACACCGTCGCCAACGCCGCCCCAAGCTCCGCGTCGCCCGACGCCATCCGCCGTATCGACGCCGCCCCCTGCACGTCGATGTTCAGCAAGACGTCCTGCCCCCCGCGCAACACGTCCAGCACGCTCGCGCGCAACGTCCCGTAACGATTCCCATAAACTTCCGCGTGCTCCAGGAACTCCCCCGCCTCCAGACGCCGCGCGAACTCCTCCCGCGAAAAGAAGTGGTAGTCCACCCCGTCCACCTCCCCAGGCCGTGGCGCTCGCGTCGTGCAGGTGATCGCCCGCCGCAAGCCCGCCTGCCTCGAAAGGATCGAGGTGCAAACCGTCGTCTTCCCCCCTCCCGAGGGTGCCGAAATCAAAAGGATGACGCCTCCGTGTCGCATGTGCCGTGACCTTGCGCTTCGGGATTCCCGGCCGTTCCAGCAAATTCCCGTCACTCGACATTCTGGACTTGTTCGCGAAACCGCTCCAGTTCCGTCTTCGCCCGCACCACGGCCGCCGACACGACGGCGTCGTTGGCCTTGGACCCGACCGTGTTGATCGCCCGGTGCATCTCCTGCGCCAGGAAGTCGAGCCGTCGGCCGGCCGGCTCCGTGGCCCGGCACGCATCCTCGAACTGCACGAAATGGCTCTCCAACCGCGCCAGTTCCTCCGAGATGTCCGACCGGTCCGCGAAGATCACCAGCTCCTTGAGGATGCGTTCGTCGTCAGGCCCCACCCCTTCCAGCCCCGCCGCGCGCACCCGTTGAACCAGGTTCTCCCGATACCGCCGCATCACCTCCGGCGCGCGGCCGCGAATCCCGGCCACCTCGGCCCGCAGCAAGTCCACCCGCCCTCGCAGGTCCCGTTCCAAGGCCTCGCCCTCCCGTCGTCTCGTGCCGTCCAGGTCCCGCAGCGCCGCCCTTAACGCCTCCTCCACCAGCGGCCACGCCCGCTCCGGGTCTTCCACCGCGCCACACGGCTCCAGCACGCCCGGGCAACGCAGCAGCACCTCCAGCCCGGGTTCCTCCTCCCGGCCCAGCGCCTCCAACAACCCCCTCAGCTCCGCCGCGTAGGCCACGGCCACCGGCCGGTTCACGCGCGATGGAGCCCCCGACCCCGGCACCTCCACCCGCAAGCGCGCCTCGCATCGGCCCCGGGAGACCGCCGCCGCCACCAGGTCCCGCGCTCGCCCCTCCAACGACGCCCACGCCTCCGGCAACAGCACCACCACCTCGGCCTGCCGCCGGTTCACGCACCGCAGCTCCGCCGTCGCCCGCATCCCGTCGCGCACGCACTCGCCCCGGCCATGGCCCGTCATCGAATTCATCCCCCGCACCTTGTCCAAAACGCCGCTCCGCCGGAACACCGAATCGCGCGGGGGAAGCGGGAAGCGGGAAGCGGGAAGCGGGGGGCGGGGGGCGGGCGATGGCCGCTGGGAGCGCGCCCGTCCTCGGGCGCAGCCTCGACGCCATCCTGACGGGCCTTCGTGCGGTCGTCGGAACGCTTCGTGCGGTCGTCGGAACGCTTCGTGCGGTCGTCGGAACGTCTCGTGCGGTCGTCGGAACGCTTCGATCTTGAGCGTCATGGCGGGCGCGGGTGCCCACGACACCTCACCGGGCCTGCGCCCGCGCCAGGCGGTCGGCGATCCCGGCCCACGCCGGGGATGACGGCACCCGTTCCACCACGAGCCACGCCACCCCGCCGGCGTCCGCCGCGTGCAGCTCCGCATACAATGCCCGCGCAAACGCCTCGGCGTCGTCCGGGATGAATCGAACGTTCGGGAACCGGTCCATGGCCGGGATGCGGGAATGAGCGATGATCCAGCCCTCCGCCGGGACCAGCCCGCGCGCAGACAACTGCCGGGCCAGGTCGTCGTCCGATTCCCACTTCAGGACGTGCAGGCGCGCGCGCGGCGCATAATGGCGCGACAACAGGCCCGGGCTTCGCAACGTCGCCTGGCCCGCCGGACCCGCAGGCCCCTCCACGCCCCGGTCACCCCCGCGTGGGTCGCCGCCCGGCCCGACGGGTTCCCGGCCGCACGCGCGGGCCACGTCATCGGAGGAAATCATGCCGGGCCGCAGGATGCGAGGCACCGGGCCTGTGGCGTCCACGACGGTGCTTTCGATGCCAACGTTGGACTCGCCACCGTCCACGATCAGCGGGATCGAGGTGCCCAGCGCGGCAGCGACGTGGGAGGCCGCCGTGGGGGACAAGGCATTGGCGGGGTTGGCGCTGGGGGCGGCCAGGGGAAACCCGCACGCGCGGATGACGGCCTGCATGAAGGGATGAAACGGCCAGCGCAGGCCCACCGTCGGCCCGCCCGCCGTCACCACGTCGGGGATGCGGTCGCTGCGCGGGACGACGACGGTGAGGGGCCCGGGCCAGAAGGCGCTGGCCAGCTTCCCGGCCAACGCGGGCCATTCGTGCGCGCACGCATGGGCCATGTCGGCGCCCGCGACATGCACGATGATGGGGTTGTGGGCGGGCCGGCGCTTGATCTCGAAGATGCGGCGGACGGCCTCCGGCGACCATGCGTTGGCCGCGAGGCCATAGACGGTCTCCGTGGGCAAGGCCACGACCTCGCCGTCGCGCAGGAGGCGGGCGGCCTCGGCCACGGCGTGCTGGAACAGGGCGGGCGTGTGGACGGGGAGAATGACGGCCGACACGCGGCCGAGATTGAGGAAGGGATGGCCCAGATGGAACCGAGAAACCGTTGGCGTTTGAGGGGCATGGCGGATATGGGGGGAGGACGATGAGCGAGCGGCGAGCGCGCCTGAAGCGGGTCACCAAGGAAACGGCCATCCAGTTGGAGCTGGACGTGGACGGCACCGGCAAGTCCCGGGTCCGGACCGGGGTGCCCTTCCTGGACCACATGCTGACGTTGTTCGCCAAGCACTCGAAGTGCGACCTGACGCTGCGGTGCAAGGGCGACCTGGAGGTGGACGCGCACCACACCGTGGAGGATTGCGGGATTGCCCTGGGGCAGGCCTTTGTGGCGGCCCTGGGCGAGAAGCGGGGCATCCGACGCTACGGGACGGGATTTGACCCGCGCAATCCATGGACGGGCGAGGCCTATGTCCCGATGGACGAGTGCCTGGCGCGGGCGGTGATCGACTTCAGCGGGCGCGCCTACCTGGTCTGGCGCGGGCTGGACTCCCGGGCGCACCAGAAAATCGCGTGGGAGGACAAGACCCAGGACATGTCGTCGGCGTTCCGCTTTGGGCTGGCGCGGGAGTTCTTCCAAGGGTTTGCCAACGAGGCCCGCTGCAACCTGCACCTGGAGCTTTTGTACGGGGGCGAGCCCCACCACGTCGTCGAGTGCGTGTTCAAGGCGTTTGCGCGGGCCGTCGATGCCGCCTGCCAACGCGATCCCCGCATCGCCGGCGAAATCCCCAGCTCCAAGGGCAAGCTGTGATCCGACCTGAATAGCCCGGGAAGGGGTCGCGTCCATGGCAGGGTCGTTGAAAACGGATGTCGCCGCCGAGACGGACGAGGCCTTGGTCTCCCTGGCAAAGGGGGGCAGCACGGACGCCTTTGAGGAGCTGGTCCACCGGCATCGCGACAAGATTTACGCCCGCGCGATGATCATGATGCGCAACGAGGTGGAGGCCATGGACTTGTCCCAGGAAGCGTGGGTCAAGGCATGGCAACGCATCCACCAGTTCCAGGGGGAAAGCTCCTTTGCCACCTGGGCCACCCGCATCGTCATCAACCTGTGCCTCGACCAGATCCGCCGCCAAAAGCGCACCCGGGCGGAGTCCATCGAGCAGATGGAGGAGGAAACGGGCGGCGTCGAGCGCCACATGCCCGTGGTGGAGGCCAACCCCACCGAGGGGCTCGAGACCGAGGACGTCCGGAAGCGCATCGACGAGGCGCTCGGCAAGCTCACGGAGGCGCACCGGACGGTGATCGTCCTCCACGAGTTTGAAGGCCTCGAATACAAGGCCATCGCCCAGCGCGTGGGTATCTCCATCGGGACCGTGATGTCCCGGCTTTTTTATGCGCGACGCCGGCTGGCGTCGTTGCTGCAAAACCTGAAGAGGGAACGATCCGAATGAACGAGAAGGAATGGACGCTGGACTTGCAGGCCTACGTGGATGGCGAGCTGGAGCCTTCGCGCCGGGCGGACGTCGAGCGCGTGCTGGCCGGGGATGCGGAGGCGCGGGAACTGGCGGCGGCGCTGCGGTCCCTCGGGGAGTTGGTGCGGGCGCACGAGCCGCTGGCGCGCGTTCCCGAGACGCGGGAGTTCTACTGGTCCCAGATCCAGCGCCGCATCGAGCAGGAGGCCGCCTTGGACGCCCGTCGGGCGGACGGCGCCACGCGGGCCGCCGGCTGGCTGCGTTGGCTCGTTCCCGCGCTCGGCGTTGCCGCCGTCGTCGTCTTCGTTTCCCTCAACCGCAGCGGCTCCAACCCGGTCGTGGAGGTGGCCTCCGCCACCATGGACGACGCCGTCGGCATGACGTTCCGTTCGGACACGGACGGCGTCACGGTGCATTGGCTGCGTTGACAGGCAGGGGATGGGGAAGGCTGGATTAAACCCAAGCACCGCCGCGGCGGGCCTCGACGAGAATCGCATGAAGAACTGGATGCGGTACTTGCCGACGGTGTCGTCTGCACGGATGGGAAGCGCCATCGCCGCCACGGCGGCCACCAC
>JBJSZF010000161.1:0-7948 GCA_046090125.1 Verrucomicrobiota bacterium | reverse complement strand
TGCGTTCGGTGCGGGCGCTCGGGGCGTGCATCGCCTCCATCGCCAACGTGCTCGACCCGGAGGCGGTGATCGTGGGCGGCGGGATCGCGAAGGCGGGCGATGCCTTGTTCGAGCCGCTGCGTCGGCACCTGGACGACTTCGAGTGGCGCCCGGCCGGCGCGCGGATGCGGCTGGTTCCGCCCCAGCTTGGGGACGTAGCCGGGGCCTACGGGTCCGCCTGGAACGCCCTGCAAAGCCTCGGAGCATGAAGGGCAGGGGCAGGTTGCTGGTGGTGAGCGACCTGCATCGGGCGGGGCCTGGTGAACGGCAACGACGCGGCTTTGACGAGCGGGTGGTGCGTGGGCGGATGGCGCGCGTCCTCTCGCGGTGGTACCGGCGTCACGTGTGGTTGGCGGACCCGATGGCCCACAACCATTTGCTGGGGGAAATCCTGCGGAGGGAGGCGGGCTCGGCCTGGGTGTTGGCCAACGGGGACTTCACGTTGGACACGGCCTTCGTGGGCGTGAGCGACGACGCGGCGTTGGAGAGCGCGGCGGAGGCCCTGGCGGAGTTGAGGTCGATGCCGGGAGCGGCGGTGCGCGGGGTGCTGGGCGACCACGACTTGGGCAAAAAGAGCCTTGTGGGCGATGCGGGCGGGCCGCGATGGCGGAGCCTGGAGCGTTGCGAGTCGGAGCTGGGCCTGCCGCGGTTGTGGCACGAGGACTTCCCGGGTTGGAGATGGGTGGGGGTCACCTCGACCCTGGTGGCATGGCCCGTGTTCCGGCCCGAGGCACCGGCGGGGGAATGGGATCGATGGGACCGGGCGCACCGGGAGCATCTGGGGGCCGTCGAGGCCTTGTTTTCGGAGGCGGCAGCCGACGGCCGACGGTTGGTGTTGTTTTGCCATGATCCGACGGCACTTCCTTTCCTGGGACGACTGGAAGGTGTGCGCCGGGCGTTGCCCTGGCTGGAAACCACGGTGATTGGGCACCTGCATTCGCCGTGGGTGCTGCGGGTGGGCCAATGGTTGTCGGGCATGCCGAGGATTGGCTGGGCGGGGCACACGGTGCGGCGGTACTCGACGGCGTTGGGCCAGGCCCGCTGGTGGAAAACGTTCCGGGTGACGCTGTGTCCGTCGCCCACGGGCATCCAGTGCCGACGTGACGGCGGTTATCTCGTGGGGGATTGGCCCCCGGCGTCAGGACGGCTGACCTGGGATCGACGCCCCTTGGAATGGGACGCGGGGCCCGGACACCGCGCGATGGATTGACCCGTCGCTTGGCAGCGGGTGGACGCGTGGCTCACGGCGGCTCGGTGAGGAGGATCTCGCGGTCGATGTCGGGGACGGGGATCACTTGGTCGCGGCCGTCGGGCCATCGGACCTGGAGGCCTTCGATGCGACCGGCGGTGCCGAGGCCAAGGTGGACCGGCAGCTCGCTTTGGGAGAGGTAGCTGCGCGTGGGCATGACGTGGCGCGCCAGGACGCGCCCGTTGACGCGTGCGCGGACCCATGCGCCGATAGCTCCCGTGTTGCCGGCGCGGCCCACGAGGCGCAGCCGAAGCCAGTGGTGCCCGAGGTCCTGGTCGTTGCGCAGGACGACGGCGGGCCCGCCGCATTGGGTGATGACCACGTCGGGATCGCCGTCGCGGTCGAGGTCCGCATAGGCGCTGCCTCGGGCGACGCGGGGCGTGAACAGGTCGGGGCCGGCGTCGTCGGGTTGGACGGGGACGAAGGCGGGGCCGGAGCCGGCATTCCAGAAGAGCTGCGCGGGCTGGCGGTAGCGGACCTCAGGCTGGAGGCGCTCGATTTGCTCCTCGATGTGGCCGTTGGCGGTGAGGAGGTCGAGGCGGCCGTCGAGGTCGTAGTCGAAGAAGAAGAGGCCGAACTTGAGGAGCTGGCGGCTGGCGACGCCGAGGCCCTCGGGCATGGCCTCGTCGGAGAAGACGAGGTGGTCGCGCCCGGGCTGCGAGACGTAGAGGGCGTTCATCTCGTTGGCGAAGTTGCCGATGGCGATGCCGAGGGCGTCGTCGTCGCGGAAGCGCGCCGCGTCGATGCCCATGGCCCCACGGGGATGGCCGAAGGCATCAAAGGCCATGCCGGAGGCGATGCCGACCTCGGCAAAGGTGCCGTCGTGGCGGTTGGTGAAGACGAGGTTTTGGACGGTGTCGTTGGCGACGACGAGGTCGATCCAGCCGTCGTCGTTGAGGTCGATGGGGGCGACGGCGAGGGACTTGGCGATGGGCTGGCCATTGGCGGGGTTTCGGACGAGCAGGCCGGAGCCCGGGGAAGCATCGGAGAAGCGTGGCACGCCGCCGGGCGGGGTGTGGTTCAGGAACAGGCGGGGCAGGGTGCCGTTGTAGCTCCAGGGTTGGCCATAGGCGCGGCCGAGGCCCGGGAGGGTATTGTTGACCTTCCGGTCCAGGTCCTGGGACCACTCGACGTAATGGGCCACGAAGAGGTCGAGGTCGCCGTCGCGGTCCGCGTCGATCCATGCGGAGGCGGTGCTCCAGCCGGTGTCGCGCGGGATGCCGGCCGACGTGGTGACGTCCTCGAAGCGGCCATTGCCGAGGTTCCGCCAGAGCCGGTTGCAGCCCACGCCGGTGACGAAGAGATCGACGCGGCCATCGGAGTCGAAGTCGCCGCAGGCGACGCCCATGCCTTGGATGGGCTCGGCGAGGCCGGAGCCGGCCGTGACGTCGGTGAACTGCAAGGGGCCGCCGGGGCGCGTGTCGTTTCGGTACAGGGTGGCGGTGGTGGGCGCGGCACGGGCGGCGGCCTCGTCCCATGCGCGTCCGTTGACGAAGAGCAGGTCGGCGTCGCCGTCGTTGTCCATGTCGAAGGCCGCGACGCCGGACCCCATGGTTTCGGGGAGGAACTTGTCGCCGCGCGCGCCGTTGGCGTGGACGAATCGGATGCCAGCGGAAGCGGTGACGTCGGTGAAGCGGACCTTAAGCGGGCGTGCGCTGGGTGGGGGCGTGTTGGTGGGTGCGGGCAGGGTTGCGAGGGAGGCCTTGCTGGGGCCGGGGCGGGACCACCAGGCGATGGCTCCGGCGGCGAGGAGGCCAAGGGCCAGCAGGGCGAGGATGGAGCGCTGGAGGGCCTGGGCGGAGGCCTCGTCGTCGGATGGAGATGCGTTGCCGCCCGGATCGCCGGGCCCGAGCCATGGGTCGTCTTCGGGGGAAGCCATGGGGACTTGAGTTATGCCGTCGCGGCGGCCTTGGGGGGAAGGTCGCCGAAGTTTCCGGACTCGCAGGAGCGGACGAAGGTTTCGGTGGCTCCCTTGAGCTGTTCCCAGCGCGAGCGGATCTTGCGGGCCTCGGCCTGGGTGATGGCGTTGTCGGAGGAGGCGGCGGCGATGACGGCGAGGAGGTCGGCGAATTCTTGGACGACTTGGTTGGTGGCGGGGATGAGGTGGGAGGGATGGGGATGGCAGGACTCGGGATTGCGGATGAAGAAGCCGCCGGAACGTTCGCAGAGCCACTGGAGGATGCGGACGTCGCGGGTGCAACGGAGGAGTTGGTCGATGCGGTCGAGGGGGTTGGAGGCGGGGGAATCGGCCGTGGGTTGCTCGGCCCACTTGTACACGAGCGAGAGGGACAGGTTCATGTCGGCGGCGACTTGCTTGGCCGAGGCGGCCTTGAGGGTCTCGCGCAGGACTTCGTGCGACTCCATGGGGGGCGTTTTGGACCGGGAGGCTTCGGGGGGCAAGGAGCAAAGGGCTGGGGGGCGGGATCGCGGGCGGGCAAACGGCGGCGGAGGCGGCCGGGTTGCCAACGGATGATGCCTTGAGGCGTGGGAGGGGTCGGGGACACGGTGGGCCGATGCGAATCCCGGATTGGACGGCGTGGGCGGGCATGGCCTGCGCAGGGTGGTGTTGGAGTGTCGGCGGCCTTGCGGCGGAGGCGTCCTTGGGGACGAACGTGTTTCTCATGCCGGCGGGCTTGCGCAGCCTGGAGTGGGTCACGGTGGCCTCGCCGGGGAACGCCCCGGACACGAACGGTTTGGGCCGTGTGGACTACCTGTTCCGGATGGGGCGATTCGAGGTGACGACGGCGCAGTATGCCGTGTTCCTGAATGCCAAGGCCAAGGCGGACGGCGATGGCAACCTGTGGAACAACGACATGGACAAGTCGCTTTCCGGGGCCGGCCCGCGTTGCGAGATCCGGAGGTCCGGCGAGAAGGGGGCCTTCACGCACGCCGTGGAGCCGGGTTACGGCAACCGGCCGGTGACGCACGTGAGCTTCCTGGACGCCTGCCGCTTCTGCAATTGGCTGCACAACGGGCAGGGCGACGGCGACACGGAGACCGGCGCCTACACGCTCCGGGGCTACGCCGGTACCGACGGGCGGCGGGTCCGCCGCAACGCCGGCGCGCGGTTCTTCATCCCGACCGAGGACGAGTGGTACAAGGCGGCCTACCACGACCCGGAGAAGCCGGGCGGGCCGGGCTATTGGCTCTACCCAACCCGGAGCCACCAACGGCCGGGACGCGATCCCATGTCCCCCCATGCCGCCAACTTCCATGACGGCAGCCTCATGGACCCGGAGCGTTTCTACACGGAGGTGGGTCATTTTCCCAAGGCGCGCAGCGCCCATGGAACGTTGGACCAGGCGGGCAATGTCTTTGAATGGACGGATGGCCTGCGCCCGCCGTTCCTCCGCACGCTGCGTGGCGGGGCGTTCGACAGCGACGACGCCGGCCTCAACGTGGCCACGCCCAACCCAGTGTTTTCCTCCATCTCGGACGTGGGCAACGTCGGGTTCCGCGTTGCGGCGGCGCTGGAGGGGCATCCGGTTCCCGGCGGCGCGGAGGCGACGGGCGCGGCGAGGCCGGCGGGCGTGGACTTCCTGCGGCGACCGTGGCCCGACCCACTGACCGGCAAACCGTTCTTCCCGCTGGCCTGGTTCAGCTACGCCAGTGACGTGGAGGACCTGGACGAGCTGGCGCGGCAAGGCGCGAACATGGTCCTGTTCGTGAACGCGCCGGCGGACGTGGACACGGACGAGATGACCACGGCGAACATCGCGCGGATGCGGGCCTACCTGGACCATGCGCAGGCCCGGGGCATTCGGGTGCTGGTGCAAGCAGGGGGATGGTATGGCGCCCACATTCGGGGGGACGCGGCGGAGATCGCCCGTCAACGGCGATGGGTCGAGGCCATCCACGGGCATCCGGCGCTGTTCGGATACCAGCTCTACGACGAGCCGGAGTATGCGGCCAGCTTCAGCCTCGGCGTCGAGGGGCAACGCCACCTCCGGGCCTTTGCCGGGGGCCTGCTGCGGGCGCGGCAGGCATTGCGCGACTGGGATCCCAACCCGCGCCGGATGGTGTCGGTGGTCTTCAACCTCGTCCCGTTGTCGAGCTGGACCGAGTTCCTGCCCGCCGTGGACTCGTTCCAGGTGGACCGATACCCCCTGGACAAGGACCAGGCCTACTTCGGGCATCGGGGCGACTGGGGGCCGCTGATGATGGCATGGTCGATGGCCCACGGCGCGGCGGCCTTGCACGGCCACGGGCACCTGCGCAACCCGGCGCCATGCATGCAAGGTGTGGGCTCCGACCACACGGAGTCCGGCATGTTGGGCGTGTGGCGCAACCCGCTGTACGAGGAATCCCGTTACATGGCGTACTCGTCGATGACGGTGGGCGCCTGGGGCGTGTTTCATTGGATCCGGCGGTTTGGACGCCCGGAGTCGCCCGTGATCAACGAGAACGTCGGGCGCCTCTACCGCGAGCTGCGTCAACTCCTCCCCGCCCTCGAATCCAGCTACGAGCGCCCGCCGTTTGTCGTTCGTCACAACCATGAGGGCATCACCCGCAGTTTCCTCACGGACTCGGTCCCGGACGTCACCACGCTGGCGTTGGAGGATGGCGACAACTGGTACGTGGTGGCGTGCAACAACAGCGGGACGTTTGGCGACGTCTCGCTGCGCCTCCAAGGCATTCCATTGCCCGCGGGTTCCCGCCGTGTCGCCTCCGTGCTCAACGAGGCGTGGAGCCGGGACCTCGCGTGGTCGGAGGCCTCGCGGGAGTGGACGTTGCCCGCGCACTCGATGTGCTTCGGGGACGTCAACGTGTGGCGGATCCCCAAGCGTTCGGAGGAATGAGGTCGAAGGGCGACGTGCCGGCGTGATGGTTGCCTTCGGACGGAGGCTCCGCGCGCTCAGGTTCCGAAAGAAAAAGGACCGGGCCTCGGCCCGGTCCTTGCATGCCGTGATGAGGTTGCGACCTACGGGCTCACGACGCGGAACAGGACGGAGCCGTCCCCGATGGTGACGTCGTGGGTGTTGGCCGGGTTGCCGGGCACGTTGGTCCACGGTGCGCCGATGGCGGTGGTGGACTGGAGGACGCCGGAGCCGGTCCAGGTGACGCGGACCTGGGTGGCGTTGAGCCGGGTGACCGTGAGGACGGCCGGGACCGGTGCGGGCAACGGCGTGACCAAGGCGAGGCGGAAGCTCTGGTTGGCGGTGGCCCCGGCCTTGGTGATGGGATTGTCGGCGATGGCCCCGGCGGCGATGCGGGCGACGTTGTTGCCTTGGGAGCCGCCGCGGCGCGACGTGCGCTTGGTCGCGAGGTCCATGGGCTCGTTCCATTCCCAGGAGAGGCCGGACTGGTCGAAGGTGCCATAGAAGCTGGCGGCGGCGGTGTAGGCCCCGACGTCGGTGGTGCCATTGCCGTCGGTGCCGGGCACGCTGTTGAAGTTGGCGGAGAAGGGGCCGCCCGGGGGCAGCTCGGCCAGCATCTTGTTGGGGTCGTCGGTCCTGGGCGAGTACTGCCAGAAGCCGCCGGTGCCGTTCTTGGTGGGGTCGTAGTAGGCGGCCTTGTACCACTCGTCGTCGGTGGGGAGGACCCATCGGGCGTTGGGGGTCCGCTTGGAGACGGTGTCGTAGCCGGTGAAGGTGTAGGAGCCGTTCTCGGTGTCGCCGTCCTGCTGGGCTCCGTTGTTGAGCCAGTTGGCCATGCGCATGGCATCGACGGCGGCGACGAAGAGGACGGGGCGGTTCTCGCGGCCCTCCAGGACGCGGTAGGTGTAGTTGCCGGCGTCGCCCTCGCGGAGGATTTCGCCGCCGCCGGAGGGCATCAGGTTGTAGGGGTCGGCCTTTCGCGCGACGGCGTTGAGGAAGGCGGCGTACTCGGCGTTGCTCACCTTGAACTTCCCGATCTGGAAGGCGTAATCGACCTTGCCGCGCGCGGTGTTCCACTGGGCGTCCTTGGCGTTCCCCGGGTTGCCCACGGGGGTGAGCTTGATGCGCAGGGTGTGGGCGCGGGCGAGCCGGAAGCTTTGGTTGGCGGACGCGCCGCCCTTGGTGATGGCGTTGTCGGCGATGGCCCCGGCGGCGATGCGGGCCACGTTGTTGCCCTGCGATCCGCCGCGGCGCGAGGTGCGCTTGGTCGTGAGGTCCATGGGCTCGTTCCACTCCCAGGAGAGGCCAGACTGGTCAAAGGTGCCGTAGAAGCTGGCGGCGCCGGTGTAGGCCCCGACGTCGGTGGTTCCGTTGCCATCGGTGCCAGGGATGGAGTTGAAGTTGGCGGAAAAGGGTCCTCCCGGGGGGAGCTCGGCAATCATCAGGTTGGGGTCATCGGTCTTGGGCGAGTACTGCCAATAGCCGCCGGTGCCGTTCTTGGTGGGGTCGTAGTAGGCGGCCTTGTACCACTCGTCGTCGGTGGGAAGGAAGTAGTCGGCGTTGGCGTTGCGCTTCGAGAGGACGTCGTAGGCGGTGAAGGTGTACGTGCCGGTCTCGGTGTCGCTATCCTCGCGCGCGCCGTTGGAAAGCCAGTTGGCCATGCGCATGGCATCGACGGCGGCGACGAAGAGGACCGGGCGGTTCTCGCGGCCCTCCAGGACGCGGTAGGTGTAGTTGCCCTCGTCGCCTTCGCGGAGGATCTCGCCGCCGCCCGAGACCATGAGGTTGCGGGGATCGGACTTGCGGGCGACGGCGTTGAGGAAGGCGGCGTACTCGGCGTTGC
>JBJSZF010000160.1:0-14011 GCA_046090125.1 Verrucomicrobiota bacterium | reverse complement strand
TCACCCTGCGAGTGAGGTCGGCTGAGGCCGCGGCTCCGGCGACTGGTCGGCGGCGGCCATTCGTGACGGGTCAGGAGGCCGCCGGCGCGGGCGCGGGCGCGACCTCGCCCGGCTCCCGGTAGCCCAGCAGCTTGCGGTCCTTGATGAGCTGGGCCACGCGCGCCGGCACGCGAGACTCCCAGCCCGCCTCCCCGCTCTGGAGCATCCGCAGCACGTCCCGGCTGAAGATGTCGAGGCTCTGCTCCGAGACATCCCGGATGCCCTGGATGAAGTGGTTCTCGACCAGGTACATGTAAAGGTGCCGCAGATGGGGTGCGATGCGCAGGTTGCCCGCCGTGATGATCGATCCCGACTTGGGCTCGCGGTACGGATACACGTAGAGGCGCAGCTCGTTTTTGAACATGCGGCCGAAGCTTTCCAAAATGCCGCCGGAAAGGTCCGCGTAGTATTTCTCCTCGAACAGTTCCCGCAGCGTCGGGATGCCCATGACGAGCCCGATAGGCTGCTTGGTGAAGCGAAACAGGTAGCTCGCCAGCCGATGGAACTCGCCGTAGTTGGAAATCAGCACCGGATGCCCCAGCTCGCGCAGCAGGTCCACGCGGTCGAGGTAGTCGCGGTGGTTGATGCGGCCCTCGTTCGACAGGTTCTTGAGGGTCATCTCCATGAGCACCTGCACCTCCGCGCCATCCACCTTGGGTTCCTGAATGAACTGGGCCAATGCCGCACGCAACATGTCCACCGTCACGTGCGTCACCGGCCGGAAGGACCCGCGTTCCACCAGCACGCACTTCTTGTACAACATGTCGCCGGGTTGCCCCAGCTTGCCGTCCGGACGAAACAACGCCGCGTTCGTCAGGCCCTTCTCCACCAACTGCAACGCCAACAAACGATTGTCCACGCCCACGAACGCAGGGCCGCGAAACTCGATCATGTCCACCTCGATCCGGTCGATCGTCAGGGCATCCAAAAGGTCGTTCACGATCATCGACGCGTCCTCGTGATGGTACAGCGCCCCGTGAACCAGGTTCACCCCAAGGATCCCCAGCGCCTCCTGCTGCGGCAGGTTCTCCCGGTCCCACATGATCACGTGCATGAGGATGTCGCTCGGCTCCGCCCCCGGCTGCGTCTGGAACCGGATCCCCATCCACCCGTGCGTCTCGTCCCGACGCGAGTAGCTCCGTGCAGCAACGGTGTCCGCAAAGGCAAAAAACCTCGTGCTCCCCCCCCGCTTCCCAGCCAGTCGCTCCACCAAGAGTCCGTACTCGTGGTCGAGCATCGCGATCAGCCGCTTGCGGCTCACGTACCGGTCCGTCGCCCCGTAGATGGCGTCGCTGACCACCATGTCATAGGCCGACATCGACTTGGCGATGGTGCCGCTCGCGCCACCCGCGCGAAAAAACCAGCGCGCCACCTCCTGCCCCGCGCCAATCTCCGCAAAGACGCCGTACTTGCTGGCGTCCAGGTTGATTTGCAGCGCCTTTTGGTGCGTATCCCTCGGCTCGTTCATCTCCCTAACACAAGCACACTTCCCGCGCCCGGCCAAGCAACGCCATGCGCCACCCCAATCTTGCCTCCTTGGCCACGGTCATTCCATCGCAAGCACCGTCCAAGCAGGTCGAAGGACATCGGCACGCACCCGGACCGCTGCGGCAGCAACACTCGCCCAGACCCACCAGGCCAACTGCCATCTCACACGCCGCGACGGGCATGGGCTGCGTGTGGCCTTCGACCGTCGAGGCCGCACCTCAAGCCCACAGTCATCGTCCGCCGACCATCAGCGCCGACGGATGATCCGAAGGCCACCATTTGCAGCGGCGACGACCGACGAAAGTCTCGCCTTCCGCCCCCTGCCGCAGGATGCGAGGCAGCGGCTGCCACGAGCAGACGCCGACTCGGGCTGACTCGATGGGGCGGATGCATTGGGGCAGGAAATCGCCCTTTGGAAGCGGGCGCCAAAATCGGGTCCTCAAGGGTACCGACCGACCGCTGATCCACGACGTAATGTCCCCGCAGATCCACTCTTGGCCAAAACATCCCCACGACGTGATCCAGCCGTTGCACATAACGCGAGCCGGCGAAAACCGGATTCGGCCCGGACGCGGGTGATGGCGAGCCATGGAGGAGCGACCAAACAAGGAGTTCGCTGGACCCATGGAAGAACTCCTGCACCGCGAGGCGCAAGACGCGCGGAGATCCACCCAACGGATGATCCTCGGCGAGCGGCCTCTTGCGCTCGCCGGGCCGGCCGCTCGGCGAACCTAAACCTATTTCGGCAACCCTTCGACCAACGCCTTGAGGTCCGCAGGAGGCAGCTTGAGCAACGCCTCCTTCAACTGCGCGGGCGTTAACGCCGCAGAGGCGCCCGCCGCGCCGCCGCCGCCCTTCAAGGGCACGGCCTCCAGCTCGGCCGCCGCATACGCATCCGCCTTGGCCGCCGTCTCCTTGCGAATGGCCGCCACTTCCGCCGCCGTCACCGCCGACGCCTTGTTGCCCCAAGCCGTTCGGATATACGTCAGCACATCCGCAATCTGCCCGTCGTCCAGGCTGTCCTTGAAGGCGTTCATCTGGTTGTTGTAGTCCGCCCCCTTGACCTTCACCGGGCCTGCCAAGCCATTCAGCACAATCCGGGCAATTCGATTCGGTCCCTCGGCCAACACCCACTCCGACCCAGCCAAGGGCGGGAACTGATTGGGAACGCCATTGCCATCGGCTTGGTGGCACGGTTGGCAATAGGTCGTGAACACAATCGCCCCGGCCTTCGCCTGCTTCGCCACAGGGTCCTCTGCCCCGCCGCCACCCTCCACCGGCGGGGGCACCGGGTTGATCTGCGTCTCCGAAAACTCGTCCGCCCGGAACCCGCCCGAGTAATGGGTCAGGTAGCTGCCCGCCCAAAACACCATCACGCCAATCAAGACGACGAGCCAAAGGTTCAGGGGCTCGCGTCCCTCGACCGGCTCCGGCCGCTCGCGCAGGACCGCCGCGTGCAGGTCCACCACGTCCGTGGCCTCGCCTCGGTCCAGTCCTGCCCCAATGCCCGACGTGGGTTGGTGGGTCTCCGCGCTCATTTGGAAGCTGGTGTGTTCGTGGCCGATCCCACCGCAGCCGGGGCGTCGTCGCCATCGGCCTTCTTGGGCAAGGGAGCCTCCGGCAAGGCCGTGCTGGTCTTAAGGCTTCGCAAGTACGCCACCAACTGGCGGGCGGCCGCCGTCGGCACCACCTCATGGCCAGAAGGAGCCGCATGCTCACCGGACAACTTGAGCGCGTCCGGGGACGGCCCACGGGCACCCACGGGGCGCACCTCAAACAAGAAGGGATACGGCGGCATCACGCTGCCCTTGGACGTGATCTGCGGGTTGTACAAGTGCGACAAATGCCAGTCCACGCTCGGCTGACGCTCCCCGATGTTCGTCAGGTCCGGCCCGGTACGGGACGTCCCCAGCATCACCGGCTTGTCGTAAATGTAGTCGCGGCTCACCGTCCGACGCTTGCCCCAGCCCCTTTGGATATCCGCGCCGAAGCCTTCCGGCCGCACCTGCTGGCTATGGCAATAAACGCAGCCCAACGAGCGATACAACTCCGCGCCCTGCTGGGCCTCCCCGTTGCGTGCCTGGGGATACACCACCACCACTCCGGCCGCGTTCGTGCTCGTGTCCGCCGTCAACTGGCCCAACTGACGATTGGGCATCAGCACCAAGCCCACCCAGCTCGATGCCAGCGTGAACAGGATTCCAAGGAAAAGTAGGGGTCCGTAGTTCATCGCCTTATTTCCCCACCACGGCCGGCGTCTCAACACCCGTTAGCAATGCCACCACCGGCCTGCGATACGGCCCGAACACCCGGGCCAACATCCATGCCACGTTCGCCACGAAGGCCACATGACCCAAGCCCAGCAGCAACCCGGCCAGCGTCCGCAGCTTCAGCCACGGCAACGTCCCCTCCACGACCTTGAGGAACGGCACCGAGGCATCGTTCATCGCCAGCCCCTGCAGGAAGCCACCGATGCTCAACGGCACGACGTAGAGGAACAACCCCAGCGCACAGGCCCAGAAGTGAATCGAAACCAACCCCAGGCACGGCCACTCGCGGCAGGTGATGCGGGGCAGCACGTAGTACAACGACCCAAACATCACCATCGTGAAGAACCCGTACACCCCAAGGTGCGCATGGGCCACCGTGTGGTGGGTGAAGTGGACCACCTCGCTATAGGACCTCAGGGAGTTGGCGATCCCTTGCAGGCTGGTCAGCGTGTAGCACACGGCCCCCAGCACCGCGAACCGCAGCGTCGGGCTATGCCACAGCTTCGAGAAGTGGCCCCACATGGTGAAGTGATGGTTGATCGCCACCACCGTCACCGGCACCAGCATCATCACGCTCGCCACGATCGACACCGTGATCATCCACGCCGGCAGCGGCCCGCCAATAAGGTGATGCAAGCCGTTCCAGTTGTAGAACAACGCCAAAGACCAAAAGCCCAGCACGCTCAGGTAATACGAGTGAATCGGCCGCCCAATGACCTTCGGAATGAAATAATAGATGGCCCCCAGCCCGATCGGCGTGAACCACAATCCCAGCACGTTGTGCGCAAACCACCAGTTCACCGCCGCCTGCACCGTCCCGCGCACCGGCTCCATCACCAACATGATCTGCGCGGTCGCGTACAACCACGGGAACCACAGCAACGCCGCCAGGAGGTACCACTGCGACACATACAGGTGCCGCTCCGCCCTGAGCCGGAACGTGATCACGGACCAAACGGCGATCAGCGCGTAGCTCACGAACAGGATGGGCGTGGCGTACCGGGGCATCTCCAGCCACTCGATCGCCGTCGAGTCCCCGGCCAAAATCCCAATCGTGCCCACCGTCAACCCAATGTTCCAAAACACCGCCGCGACGGTCGCGAGACCCGGCGCGATGAACGGCACCCGGCACAGCCGGCACATCAGCCACAGCGTCACCCCAATGCCCGTCTGCGACGCCCACCCGTAAATGACCGTGTTCAGGTGCGCCGGACGAACCCTTCCGAACGTGAGGAACTCCCATGAGGCCAGGAATCCCGGGTGATGCAGCTTGATGCTCGTCACCAGCGCCAGAAGCGTGCCCAACAGCAGCCAGGCCAGCCCACTGCACACGAAGAACAGCACCGGCACCCGGCACGAGGCGTCGATCTCGGCCAACAATGCCTTCCTGCCATCCCCGGACGAAACGTCGCCCGGCATCAATGCCGAAAGGGTCTTGGAAGGAACACTCATCGGTTTGCCGTCCTTTGGTTCAAGATGATGTCCGTGGCCCGGCCCACCGGCTCCTCCTCGTCAAACGGAAGCAACGCGGCGCGTTCCTGCATGGCAAACTCCCCGTGGCACATCGCCCACCGAAGCGCACACAGCGCCACGGCGGGTACGGCCATCGAGCCTGCCAACATCAGGAGAAACATCGGGGTCATCGAGCCTCTGGGTCCTGTCGCCGACCTTGCCTCACTCGAAGCTCTGCGTCTTCTTCGACGCCTCCAGCCGCTCCAGCAGCTTGGCCCGGCCCTTCGCGGCGTCGTCACCCCACTCGGCCACCAGGACCTCCATCGATCGCTCCACCGATAGCCGGGCAAGGTTTTCCTTGGCACCGTCCACGGCGAACTTTCCGAGCTCGGCCTTGGCCTCCTGCTCCAGCTTTTGGCGAACGGCCAGTCGGTTCTTCGCGGCCGCCGCATCCACCTCGTCACCCCCCTGCCCCACCACCAGCCAGGCCAGCACGCCAATGATGAGGAAGGATCCCAAGACCCCGACGAAGGTGGCCGCAGCCTTGCGCATCCTCGCCGAGCAGCATGTGTTGTCGCTCATGGTGATTCCTAGTGGTGCGTGGCGGCCCCCGCCGCCGGGATTTCATGGTGGGTCACCGCCTCCTTCAAGCGCGGGTCACGCAGCGGGTACGGCGCAGCCGATCCATAATTCTTGAGGAACATGAACCCGAGGAAGCCCGCCATCCCCAGCCACAGCAGCGGGTCCAGCAACGAAAATTCGGGCCCCTCCGGAAAGCACACGGGCATCACGTTGAACGTCATGTCCACGTAGTGCATCAGCCATGCCCACGCCGCCATCGGCAGCATGATCGCGGGCTTCAGCTTCACGTCCTGGTTCAACAACGTCAGGAACGGGACGAAGAAGTGGCCAAACAAGATCGTGAAGCCCACCCACTTCCATGCCCCATGCTCGCGGCGCACGTACCAGAACGTCTCCTCGGGGATCGCGGCGTTCCAAATCAGGAAGTACTGCGAGAAGTGGATGTAGGCATAGAACACCGTGAATGCGAAGAACCACACGCCCACGTCCTGGATCTGGCGCTTGTGCACCACGCCCTTCAGCGTGCCCTTGTCCCGCAGCCACAGGATGACCACCCACACCGTGATCAGCGTCGTCCAGACGCTGCCCGCGAAGTAGTACACGCCGTACATCGTGCTGAAGAACTGGTGCTGCAGCGACTTCATCAGGTAGAAGCAGCCCAGCGTCAGCGAGAAGGCAAAATAGAAGATCCCGCCCGCCGCCAACACGCGGGCCTTGCGCGTCCAAATCGCCGCGCCGTCCTGGTCCTGCGCCAGCGACCACTTCCTGAACGTCCGGGCAATCAGGCCCCAGCTCAGCACCAACGCCGGCAACAGCACGTTGAACCCGTACTTGTTGAACAGCACCTTCTTCACGTCCAACGCGTGGTCCGTCGCCGGGTCGATCGACAACCACGGGTAGATGTCCTTTTGCAACACCAGGATGGGCACCAGCAAGATGGCCATCCACGGGAACAACAGGCTGGACAACTGCTCCGCCACGCGCCGCACCGGCACTGACCACGACGCATCGAACAGGTGATGGATGAAGATGAGGAACAGCGAGCCGACGCACAGGCTCAGACAAAACATGTAGGCCGTGAGGTATCGATGCCCAAACACGCGCGCAAAGGACGGCGCCTCGCCGGAATGAGAGTGCCCCGCATGGGAGTCCGCCCCGGCCGCCTTGGCCTCCCCATGGCCTGCCTCCGCCGTGGCCGTCGCCTTCGCGGGCGCATCCTCGGCCATGACCCGGCCGATGCCCACGGCCATCGCCATCGACAGCCCCAGCACCGCCAGCAGCGGCCGCATCCAGTTCATCAAGGTCTTCATCGAAATCCTTATTTCAACGTCGCCCGCACCGCGTCCGGAATCTCCTCTTTCTTGCCCAAGCGGCTGAGTTGCAGCGCGCGGACGTAGGACACCACCGCCCAACGGTCCTTCGGGACCAGCTTGTCGGCGTAGGGATACATCAGGTTCTTGCCGTGGGTGATCGTGTTGAAGATCTCGCCATCGGCCATCTTGATCAGGCGCTCGTCATGGAGCTTCGCCACGGCCGCCATCCCAAACTTGGTCGTGAACCCATTGCCATCCCCCGCCAAGCCATGGCAGGGGGCGCAGTAAATCTCATAACGCTCGCGCCCGCGCCGGACCAACTCCGCCGTCACCGGCACCGGGCTGGCATCCACCCAGGAGCCGTCTGCCTTCTTGCCCGTCGCGGTCTCGTCCAGCTCGCGCGCCGCCTCGCGGGAAACCGTCCCGGCGGGATGCACGCGGCTGCTCTTTCCATCGGCAAACCCGGCGAAGCCCGCCGTCGTCTGAGGGCGCAGCTTCGGTTGCCGGTCCATGTCCGGGAACACCTCGAGCGGCGGCCGACGGGACAATCCGCCGCGCAGCCCGGCGACGCTCACCACCGTGAGGACCGCCAGCGCCCAAATCGAAAGGAAATATGCGATGAACTTGCGCATGTCAGGCCTCCACGATCTCCACCGCGCTTGCATGGCACTGGTCCTTGAGGAACGCGCGCGTGGCCTCCTCCGAGAACTTCGGGTCCTCCGACTCGATGCAGATGAAGAAGCGGTCGTCCGACGCCCTCTTGAACCGAGCGTTGCTCAGGAGCGGGTTGTGCAGGCGCGGCAGGCGGTTCAGGAGCAACATGCCAAACAACGTGCCGAACGAGCCCAGCAAGATCGTCAGCTCGTAGGAAACCGGGAAGGCAAACAACGGCGTGAAGAGCGGCTTGCCGCCCACCACCAGGCCGTAGTCGAACTTGTTCATGAACCAAATCATGCTCATGCCCGTCGTGAAGCCGGTCACGCCCCCCGCGAACGTGAACCAGCCCACCTGCGACTTCTTCAAGCCCATCGCCTCGTCCATGCCGTGGATGGGGAAGGGCGTGTACACGTCCCACTTGGTGAAGCCGGCGTCGCGGCATTGGATGGCCGCGTCCATGATGCCCGCCGCCGTGTCGAACTCGGCGAGGATGCCGTGGGGCTTGTTGCCTGTGGCGCTCATGCTCTGGATTCCTTGTCGCGTGCCTTAATGATGGTCCTTCGCGCCGCCCAGCGGATGATGGGGGTCGGCCTGCGGCGTCACGCCCTTAACCTCGCTGATGGCAATGGCCGGCAGGAACCGGATGAACAGGAGGAACAGCGTCATGAACAACCCGAAGCTTCCCACGAACGTGAACACGTCCACCCAGCTCGGCGTGAAGTAGCCCCAGCTCGACGGGAGGTAGTCCCGGTGCAGCGACGTGACGATGATCACGAACCGCTCGAACCACATGCCGATGTTCACAAAGATCGATACGATCCAGACGAACACCGCGCTGGTGCGGAGCTTCTTAAACCAGAACAGGTGCGGGCTGATGACGTTGCAGGAAATCATCCACCAGTAAGACCACCAGTAAGGGCCAAACGCGCGGTTCTTGAAGGCGTACAGCTCGTAGGGGCTGCCGCCGTACCAGGCGATGAAGAACTCCATCCCGTAGGCGTATCCAACGATCGAGCCCGTCGCCAACAACACCTTGCACATCAGCTCGATGTGCCGGGTCGTGATGATGTCGTGCAACCCAAACAGGGCCCGCATCGGGATCAGCAGCGTCAACACCATGCCAAAGCCTGAGAAGATGGCGCCCGCCACGAAGTACGGCGGGAAGATGGTCGTGTGCCATCCCGGTACCTGCGACACGGCAAAGTCGAAGGACACGATCGAGTGCACCGACAACACGAGCGGCGTGCTCAGGCCGGCGAAGATGAGGTAGGCCTTCTCATAGTTGCTCCAGTGCCGGTTGGAGTTCGTCCAGCCTAGGGCAAACAACCCGTAGAAGAACTTGCGAAGCGTCGTCTTGGCCCGGTCACGCAACGTCGCGAGGTCGGGGATCAAGCCCACGTACCAAAACAGCAGCGACACGGTGCCGTAGGTCGAGACCGCGAACACGTCCCAAAGCAACGGCGAGCGGAACTGCGGCCAGATGACGTTCGCGTTGGGGACCGGGATCAGGAAGCCGGGATACAACGCAAACCAAACACGGCCGGTGTGCACCACGGGGAAGATGCCGGCGCAGGCCACGGCAAACAGGGTCATGGCCTCGGCCGCACGGTTGATGGACGTGCGCCACTTTTGCCGCAGCAGGAAGAGAACGGCCGAAATCAGCGTGCCCGCGTGGCCGATGCCGATCCAGAACACGAAGTTGGTGATGTCCCACGCCCAGTCGGCGGGCTGGTTCAACCCCCACACGCCCACGCCCGTGGAAATGAGGTAGGCCACCAAGGCAAACATCATGCTCATGCCGCCCGCGCTGAGGATGAAGGCCGGCCACCACCACTTGGGCATCGGCTTCTCGCAGATGCCGGCGATGGCGTCCGTGATCCAGCCCAGCGAGCGGTTGTTCAACACCAGCGGCTCGCGGGCCAGCTCCTTGGGCGGGTCCGCGATCACCGGCGGCGCGTGGTGGACGTCATGCTTGGACATGTGGGCGGCGGCTGGGGTGGCTGCGGTGGCCATCAGGCGGCTCCTTTCTGGGCCGGGGACCCGGCGTGCTTCTCCGGGGAATGGCCCTCGCCATGCCCGTGCTGTTCAAACGGACTCTCGTGCCGGAACCTCTCGTAGTCGCGGAGCGAGTCGGGCTCGCCGCGACCCTCGGCCTTCGCAAGGGCCGGGTTCGGGTTGCGGACACGCGCGAGGTACGTCACCCGCGGACGGGTGTCGAGGAAGCCCAGGACCGAGTAGTTGCGGGGATCCTTGCGCAACTTGGACACGGCGCTCTCGCCATCCAAAATGTTGCCGAAGGTGATGGCCTCCGCCGGGCACGCCTGTTGGCAGGCCGTTTGGATGGTGCCCTCCGGCACCGCCACGTCGCCGCTGTTCCCCACCGCCACCTTGCGGGCGATCTTCGCCTGCTCGACGCGCTGGACGCAGAACGTGCACTTCTCCATCACGCCACGCATGCGCACCGTGACGTCCGGGTTTCTGACCAGCTTGATGATCTCCCACTCTGGAGCATCATTTCGATTAATGCCGGCAGGCCCCTTGTACAGGTTGCCGAAATTAAGGAAGTGCTGGTCCTGGGCCGACGCGTAGTCCGGCTCGCGCTTGTTGTAGTCGAAGAAGTTGAAGCGCCGGACCTTGTAGGGGCAGTTGTTGGCGCAATACCGCGTGCCAATGCACCGGTTGTACGCCATGACGTTCAAGCCCTCCTCGTCGTGCACCGTCGCGTTCACCGGGCACACGCTCTCGCACGGCGCCGCCTCGCAATGCTGGCACAGCATCGGCTGGATCGCCATCTGCGGATCCTCGGCGGCCGTGTCCGAGTTCACGTCGGCCTTCGGGTCGTGGCTGTAGTAGCGGTCGATGCGCATCCAGTGCATCTCGCGGCCGCGCGCCACCTGGTCCTTGCCGACGATGGGGATGTTGTTCTCGCTTTGGCACGCCGCCACGCAGGCGTTGCAGCCCACGCACTGGGACAGGTCGATCACCATGCCCCATTGGTGGATCTTCGACGCCGTCTCCGGGTTTTGGTCGTAGGGGTGCTCGTAGATGTTTTGCGGGCGCTTGTCGAAGCTCCGGCCGTCCGGCTTGTCCTTGTAGGGGACGTAATGAGGCAGGTGCGCCTCAAGGTCCATGTTCTTGGCGAAGTCCGGCTTGCCCAGGAACTGGTCGAGGTTCGCCTCGCGGATGACCGGCCGACCCTCCATCAGCCCGTGCTCCTGCGTGACCGCAACGAGGTGCCGACGCTTGCCCGCGGTCACCTTGGCTCCCGTCGCCACGTGGCGACCGTCCTTAAGATAAAGGGGGTAGGCATCATGGCCGCTGCCGCGACCCACGCGACCCGTGACCTTGCGGCCGTATCCAAGCGCCAGACCCACCGTCTTGTCCGCCAACCCAGGCTGGATCCAAACAGGGCCCTCCACCGAGCGCTGACCGATCGTCACCGTGATCAACGGCTGCCGATACTGGCCATCCTTGGCATGGGCGGCGTCCGAAACCCCCAGCTCGCGGGCGGTCGCCGGCGACACCAAAATCACGTTCTCCCACGTCACCTTGGTGATCGGGTCCGGGATCTCCTGGAGCCAGCCGTTGTTGTTGAACCGGCCGTCGTCCACGGACAGGTCGCGTTGCAACACGACGTCAAACCCGGACGAGGCCGGGGCCGTGTAGCCTGCGATCAACGCGGTCGCCTTGCCCAACTGGACGGCCGAGGCCTCCAAGGGCTTGGGCGCGCTGTCCTTGGCAAAGCCGTCGTGCAGGAACCGGCGCCAGGCGGCATCGTCTTGTCCAAAGGTTGCCCGGACCAAGTCCAAGGGCAGCGCCTTCTCCATCCCAAGGAGGCGCGCGAGGACCTCGATGTCGGTCAACCCGCCAAACAAGGGCTCAATCAGGGGCTGGACCGGGACCACGGTCCCGTCCGCCGTGCGCGCGTCGCCCCAGGATTCAAGGAAGTGGGCACCCGCAATGTGCCACGTGGACGCAGCGGAGGTTTCGTCCTCCTGTTGGCCCAGTCGGATGACCGTCTTCGCCTTCTTGAGCGCCTCGCCAAACGCGAGGTCGGCCGGGGCGTCATAGACGGGATTGCCATTTAGGATGACGAGCGTCTCAACGCCCTTCGACAAGTCGGCGACGCAATCCGCAATGCCGCCGTCGGCCTTGGGAACGGTGGCCGGGATGGCTTGGACGATGGGGCCATGGGCGCCCAACACCGAGTTGATGGCCTGGGCGATGACATGGACGGCCAGCGGCTGCGCATAGCCCGCCATGACGACGGCGGCACCCTTGGCAGACAGCAGGTCCTTGGCGCATTCGTCCGCCCATGCATCCGTCACCGGCGCGCCCGCCGCGAGCTTTTGCAAGGCCGGCAACAGTTCGCCGGTCGCTCCCGACTGGGACAACACCGCCACGCCAATGCGGGCGGCGACACGGACGACGTCCGTGGGACGAACGCGCAGGCGATGATCGGCGTTGCCGCCGGTCAACGTCATGAGCGACTCCACGGAATAAAGCCGCGACATCGTCTCCTTCGTCGGCTTGCGACCACGCGCATAGCCGCGGATCAACCGATAAGCCTCCGCCTCCGCCCCGAGGAAGTCACAATCCAAAGAGAGGATGCGGCGCGCCTTGGAAAGGTCGTGAAAGACTTGGACATCGGCGCCGTAGAAGAGGC
This sequence comes from Verrucomicrobiota bacterium, assembly GCA_046090125.1. Lineage (GTDB taxonomy): Bacteria > Verrucomicrobiota > Verrucomicrobiia > Limisphaerales > UBA9464 > UBA6176. Next base: position 1,544 of record JBJSZF010000160.1, on the reverse strand, counting down.
TCGCGGCCTCGTTCGCGACGGCGAAGTCCACGGCCTCGTGGACGTGCCACTTGGCCTTGGGATACTTCTTGGTGACCTCGCCCTGTAGCCGTGCGCGCGTCGGAGAACTGGAACGTTCCGCAAGGAACACAAGACCCTCGCCGCCGTTGGCCGCAGCCTTCTTGGCAACCTCCGCCAAGGCATCGCGAACGGCCTCGACCTTGGCGTCGCTGCCACCCTTGAGGTGACGGTACGAACGGTCGGGATCGTAAAGGTTCAGGAGGCTGGCTTGCGCAAAGCCATCGGTGCCGCCGCCGCCGGGAACGAGCGGGTTGCCCTCGAGTTTGACGGGCCGCCCGTCATGGGACTTGGCCACCAGGGGAATGGCGGAGCCGCGCAGGGGCAGCGCCGTTGCGAAGTGCTGGGCCTTGCCATGCACATAGCCTTCCGGCTGCTTGGCAAACGGGGTCAAGACCTCCTCGGGTCGGCGGCAACCCGTGGCAAAGCCACCGGCGCCCGCCAGCATAAAGCTGGCCGACATGAGCTTGATCCAGTCGCGCCGGGTCTCGCCCTCGGGGGCGATGCTGGCGCCCGCCGGGAACTCACGTTCCATCCATTGGCGGAACTCCGGCTTGTCGGCGAGCTGGTCCAGCGAACGCCAATATTTCGGGCCGACCTCCGGCTCCGGGCACGGCGGGGGAACAGTTTTCATCAGCGATGGCAGGTGGAGCAGCTTTGGCCGGGCTGGACCTTCCAGTCATGCACGGCCTTCTTTCCGTCAAAACCCGTGTTCTTCCAGTCGAGCTTGGTCACCAGCTCGTTCGGCCGGATGAACTTTTCCGGCTCGCGATGGCACTCGAGGCAAAAGCCCATGGAAAGGGGCTTGGAATGGGCGACCTCGTCCATCTTTTGGATTTCGCCGTGGCAATGGACGCAGCTAATGCCGCGGTTCACGTGCACGGAGTGGTTGAAATAGACGTAGTCCGGGACCTTGTGGATTTGGACCCACTCGATGGGCTTGCCGGAGGCAAACGAATCCCGGACCAAGGCCAGCTTGTCGGAGTCCTTCTTCACCTGGCTATGGCAGTTCATGCAGGTGGACGTGGACGGGATGTTGGAGAACCAGGAGCTCTCGACGCCGTTGTGGCAATAACGGCAATCCATGTTGAGCTGCCCCGCATGGATCGCATGGGAGAAAGCCACGGGTTGCTTGGGCTGGTACCCGACGCGCGTGTACTTCGGCGTCACGTAGTACGTGATCCCGGCAATCGCCGTCAGCCCTAGAATCGGCGCCGCCACCGCCGCCATCAGCGGCAACTGGTTCGTCCACTTCGGGAAGATGTCCGACATGCTCGATCAACCTTTCCTCGGCGACGTCCACGGCCCCCGCCGGGCCCTGACACCGCCTTGTCTTGGCTCCCGGTCATCGGGAGCAACGCGCTCGTCCACGGTGCCGTCGCCCGCCCTTCAACGCCTTGACACGAGGTTTTCCAACCCGCCTTGCCCCATAAAAGCCAAGCCGAGGCCCTTTCAGGACCTCGGCAAGACCGGGGCGCTTTGCCCGG